>CAIVDH010000222.1 GCA_903904635.1 uncultured Burkholderiales bacterium
AATTCGCACAAGATAATCGATAAAGCGCGCTCACACTTGACTATCTGGATAGAAGACACGCGCAATCTGGTACATGATGGAGAGAAAAATATCGGCAGACTCGCCAAAAACATATCCGAGGCCGGCGAAAACTTATATCAGGAAGGCTATCAGATCATGTTGAATGCAACTGAAGTGGCAGAGCGGGAATTGAATAATCTTGCGAAAGAAAAAAGGAAAGAAAATAAAAACCCTGAAATGAGAAACTAGCTGGCCGAAGCTTATTGTGCGCCCAAGAAGTATAGTTGTTTAGGTTTTTCAAAATATTTAGACAATTACTAGTCGAAGTTTTAAAAAACCTGCTATGCACGAAATAGTAAACGTACCGCAGCGTTAAATTCGGTATCAGTTCGCTGCACACTAATTGATGCGCCTCATAAAAGCCAACCAAGAAGTGTTTATATTGGTAGATGCGGCAGTTCGGGGGAAGAGGGATTGCGGACACCAAGTGTCAAGCACGAGTTGTTCTAGCGTTTAATCTTCAGCAACCGGACTGTCGCCCCATTTTTGAACGAAGCATAGTTGACTCCTCTGGATGCCTGAACGGTTAGCGTTGTAAGCTCAAGCAAGAATTTTTTAGGCAATTACCGAAAAACACTGGGTTGCGGCTTTTCCCAGGGAATCATCAAGGCTGATTATGCTTGTCCGCTGAAACATGCTTAGCTTGCAACCCTTCACCGGCTGCGCTTTCAAGAAACTGCACTTCCGTGTCAATATCAATATGATCAAAATCCGGATGCACCATATTGCTACGGTCAAAATAAAATTCGCGACCATCTTCTGTTTCGATGTAGCCGTAACCATCTTCAAATAATTTTTTCACCCGCCCGTAAACTGGCTCGGCATGATGTTTAACATCACGCCGAAATTGATGTTGTACATAGTCCTGCAATTTTCTATACGCCGCTTCAAATGCATCTCTGATTGCAACGTAAACATCCTCATGCCGATGGCGCCGGTTTATTACTATCTCCGTTCCTGGCACAGTAATATCAATTCGCACTGCATATGGTCGCCCCTGCTGCTGATGCTTGGCAAAGGCATCAACTGTAACTTTGCAATGCATCACATGATTGCAAAATTCATCCAGCTTTTTGGCGCGCTTACGAATCTCAGCTTCGACCGCATCAGAGGGGACAGTATGTAAAAAGACTATGCGCAAAGGAATAATCATGCGTTTCTCTGGTAAGGAATAAGGAATATTGAATGCGGAAAAAACAAAAGATACACAGCATAAAAATTTAGATTTTCTTGCACATCAATCGATCTGCCACAAAATTTGACACAGATTAGGTTGCAACGAATTGCTGGCCAAGTTTGCTGGTTCTGCCAGCATTTCGGTAAGAAATTTTTGTCAGTAATTCTAAAAAATATTCGAGCAAACGGCATTAAACGATGGTTCTTGATCATGCTTCAATCTGCCTATGCGCTATGCGTACTAATATAAAAAAATGTGCCGTCCGCGCACAATCATCCACGCATGGAAAGGAATCAAAAATGAGTACGAACAAACTTAAATCACGCACTGTAATTACAACTGCGCTATTAGCATGGGCTTTGACATCATTTACTGCGCTTGCAGCAGCGCAGTCAGCAAGTGAAAGCAGTGTTGGGGCACCCGAAGTCAGCGACACCATGCCAGCTGACAAATACGAAGCAGCAGCCAACAAACACGTTAATGATGCGCTCACGGTATTACGCAAAATGGAATTAGCAGCGCGCATGAAGCCCGTATTGCAACAGGCAAAAGGTGTATTACTAGTGCCTACTTATGGGCGTGCTGCATTCGTTGTGGGAGGTAAAGGCGGTGCTGGCGTATTGTTAGTAAAGCGTGAAGATGGTACTTGGAGTGATCCTGTCTTCTACAATATCAGCGGCCTAAACATCGGCGTTCAAGCTGGCGTAGAAGGCGGTGCTATCGCCATGGTGCTAAATAATGACAAGGCAGTAAATCGTTTTATGCAGCGTAATAATTTTTCCCTCACCGCTGATAGCGGCATCACCGTCGTAAACTGGGCTAAAGTTGCCGAAGGGTCCACCGGCCCGGGCGATGTCGTGGCATGGTCTGGCACCAAAGGTTTATTTGGTGATGTGGTCACAGTTGGCTTAAACGATATACGATTAAATCAGAATTTAACCAATGCCTACTATAACCGTATGCTATCGGCAAAAGATGTCATCACCGGCAAAGTAAAAAATCCACAAGCCGATGCGCTCAGACAGGAACTGGCCTCAATCTCCGCAGGGGCTGGCACTAGTTCGCAAGGTGGATCAGGAACTTCAGGTGCAGCCGGCAGCAGTAAATAACCAATCTTGAGTTGGTGCAGAAAATACGTGACTAGCTTGCGATCAAAACAGCAGCCACTATTCATTTAGTGGGCAATCATTGGTCGCAGATTGCATGCGCGTGTGTGCAATACTTCCTCGCCATCGTCTCAGATCACAATAATTGCTACGCAAGCGCAGGAAAGAGGCGCGTAGGACTAAAATCTACGCGCCCTTACACCTGCCTGCCTGTCGTCTTCTGATCGTCATGCATTTACTGCCAGCGCAGTAAATATCGGTTACCTCACACTTACCTGCAGTATCTCAATCTGCTCGTGTGGCTGCGCGGCGTACTAATCATAATTAGCCGCACAAACGATGACCTTACGGCGAAATAGATATACTACTCAATATTGAGTTCAAATTGCTGCACTGCTAACTTGCCATCGGTCTGACGCGTTACGCGCCGAGCATCGGCTAGCGCCGTGCTTCTTATGTTCCAAAACATAGCCAATAAAATAAAATGAATAAAGAACTGACACCACCAGCGACAGTCTCAACTTTATTATTAAAAAACGTTCCACTGTTCGCTACCCTGCCTGAAGATCAGCTCTTATTACTCACCAAGGTTGTAAACCGTGAGCAGTTTTCTAAAAATCAGATTATTTTCAGTGCTGGTGAAAAAACTGAAATGCTTTATGTTGTCATTTCCGGTAGGCTCAAGGTGGCAATGGGCGATGATCAGGGTAAAGAGGTCGTACTTGCCATGCTAGGTCCAGGCGAATATTTCGGTGAGATGGCATTACTTGATGGTGGTACCAGATCTGCCAGTGTCATCGCTGTAGCAGCGTGTGAATTACTATGTTTGTCTAAATATGAATTTACAAAATTCATGGAAAATAATTTTTCCATGAACATGATGTTGATACGTGGCTTAGTAAAACGCTTACGCGAGGCAGATAAAAAAATTAGCAGTCTGGCCTTGATGGATGTTTATGGCAGAGTTGCGCG
>CAIVDH010000223.1 GCA_903904635.1 uncultured Burkholderiales bacterium
GTTGCTACACATTCGACCTGGTACAGCGCACGACCCGAATACATGCAGCGTACAACACAGCGTGCATCTCGTTATCTTTTCCACGTACTTCAAGAACTGGAAAAACGCCAGATGCCAACTGAGCTGGCATTACTTCCTTTCGTAGAATCTTCATTTAATCCTCAAGCTTATTCACGCGCAAAAGCGGCAGGCATGTGGCAATTCATACCGAGCACCGGTCGTGATTACAATTTAAAACAAAATGTATTTCGTGATGAACGACGTGACGTCATTGCGTCAACTGATGCAGCACTAACTTATCTGCAAAAACTATATGGCATGTTCGGTGATTGGCAGCTGGCACTGGCGGCCTATAACTGGGGCGAAGGCTCAGTCTCGCGCGCCATAGCTAAAGCCCGTGCGGCAGGCAGGCCGACTGATTTCAATAGCCTCTCTGACTACATGCCTTCAGAGACGCGCAACTACTATCCTAAACTGCAGGCAGTTAAAAATATCATTGCAGCGCCTATGCAATACGGCATCAAATTACCTATCGTAGAAAACGAGCCGTATTTTGTATCTGTCAACAAAACCCGCGATATTGATATCAAACTCGCTGCGCAACTGGCTGAGTTGCCTATGGAAGAATTCAGGGCATTAAATCCGCAATTCAACCGTCCGATAATCACAGGCAGCCCGACTACGAATATTTTGCTGCCACAGCTTAATGCTGAAAAATTCAAAGAAAATCTGAGTAAATGGAAGCAAGCCCTGTCATCCTGGACGGCGCATCGCGTGACAGCAGCGCGCGAGCGTATTGAAATCATTGCAGTAAAGTTTAAGACTACGCCGCAAGTCATACGTGAAGCCAATGAGATTCCGCCTAACATGCATCCCAAGGCTGGCTCCACAATACTCGTACCAAGACTTGCATCAGCGGGCGATATTGATATAGCCGATGATGTTGTTGACAATTCTGTCATGAATGTCGAGCCTGACGGGCCATCAAGAAAACGTATCACCATCAAGGTTGGTAAACGTGATGATATGAAAACGATTTCGCGCCGCTACAAGGTAACGGAAGCGCAAATCAGGGAATGGAATGAAATCAGGGGCAGCAAACTAATTGCAGGTCAGTCGCTGATTCTGGAAGTGATAGCTGGAAAAGCCAAAGGCGCAAAATCTGATAAGCCAGTTAAAAAATCACACAAAAGCAAATCGGCAAAAAAAGAGCAAGCTGATAAGCCGGCAAAAAAAATCCGGCATAAAAATAATTAATCGCCTACAGTATTGCTAATTAATCAGGACAACCCGGAGTAGGACGCAGCAGCAAGCAAGCGCCGGGTATAGTCTTCTGCTGGCGCAGTCAGTACAGAGTCAGCGCTGCCGCTCTCGACTACCTTCCCATCCTTCATAACCAGCACTCTATGCGCCATCGCCCGGATCACGGCAAGATCGTGGCTAATAAAAATATAAGCCATACCATATTTTTTCTGTAATTCTGCCAGTAGCTGCAGCACTTGCAGCTGCACCGATACGTCAAGCGATGATGTCGGCTCATCAAGCAAAATCAGCGCAGGTTTTAAAATCAGCGCACGCGCAATCGCGATACGCTGGCGCTGACCTCCAGAAAACTCATGCGGATAGCGTGACATCATCGAAGCGGACAAGCCGACTTCTTGTAAACACTCAGCGATTGCTGCACGCAATTTTTCCGGTGACAGATGCGGCTGATGTAATGCCAGCCCCTCGCCCACCGTTTGTTCTATCGTACGACGCGGCGAGAGCGAGGCAAATGGATCCTGAAATACAACCTGCATCTGCGCGCGCAATGGACGCAGAGACTGTGAGTCCATGTCGCTGATGACCTGATCATTAAACTTGATGTGGCCTTCAGTGGTGGCAACAGATAGCCGCAACAACGCCATACCCAATGTAGATTTACCAGAGCCGGATTCACCCACTATGCCCAGTGTTTCGCCACGCGCAATCGCTACATCAATTTTATCAACGGCGACAAATTCACGCCTTTTAAACCAGCCCTGCTTGATAGAAAAACTGCAGCGCATGCCTTCGGCTTGCAATAACGCTGAGCCGTTTTCATCAGATACATCGACTAATCTTTGCGGATGACTGGCTAATAATTTTTGCGTGTATGCCTCACGCGGCGTAGAAAACAATGTCGCAGTTGCCGCAACTTCTATCAGTCTGCCGCGCTCCATGACACCAACGCGATCGGCAAAACTTTTGACTAAATTGAGATCATGCGTAATCATCAGCACGGCCATGTTTTCTTCGCGCTGCAAATCATTGAGTAACTCAAGTATCTGCACTTGTATCGTCACATCAAGTGCAGTGGTTGGTTCGTCAGCGATCAATAATTTTGGCTTGCAAGCCAAGGCCATAGCGATCATCGCGCGCTGCCGCTGACCACCAGAGAGCTGGTGCGGAAAAGCCAATGCCCGGCGCGCAGGCTCGGGTATGCCGGTTTTTTCCAGTAGTGCGACTGCACGCGTTGCCGCTGCACGGGCACTCAAGCCTTCATGCAGCATCAGGACTTCGGCAATCTGATTGCCCACCGTGAAGAGGGGATTCAAGGCCGTCATCGGCTCTTGGAAAATCATCGCCACATCTTTACCGCGCAAGCCGCGCAGGGCAGCCTCGGATTTTTTTAAAATATCCTCTTCATTAAAGAGTATGCGGCCACTGACTTGCGCATCCGGATTCATTTTCAGTATCGACAAGGCACTCACGGTTTTGCCTGAACCTGATTCTCCGACCAGTGCGAATTTCTCACCCGCGGCGATGTCGAAGCTAACGTCATCGACTACGGTAGCGCTACCAAATCGTACGCTCAAATTTTCTATACGCAGCAGAGTCATGATTTTCTCCGTACGTCTAATGAATTGCGCAAGGCTTCACCGATATTATTAAGTAATAGCAAGGTAATTGTCAGCACTAAAAAAGTGGATAAGGCGATCCACCATGCATCAAGATTATTTTTTCCTTGCGCAAGCAATTCACCCAAGCTCGGTGTTGAGGGTGGCACGCCCAGCCCGAGAAAATCCAGACTAGTCAGCATGAGTATGGCTACGCTCATGCGAAAGGGCAGAAAGGTCACCACGGGGGTTAAGCTATTGGGCAATACATGACGCCAGATGATCTGCATATTCGACAAGCCCAGCGCACGAGCTGCGTGCACATAATCCAGATTACGATTACGCAAAAAATCGGCACGTACATAATTCGACAACCCCATCCAGCCGAACA
>CAIVDH010000224.1 GCA_903904635.1 uncultured Burkholderiales bacterium
AAGATGGTGACAACACCTATGGCGGCAAACATGTCACCAATCCATCCGGCGGATTACTTTCAAAAGGCCATCCCTTAGGCGCAACAGGCTTGGCGCAATGCACCGAGCTAGTCCATCAATTGCGCGGCACCGCAGACAAGCGTCAGGTAGCAGGCGCGCGCATCGCCCTGCAACATAATCTCGGTCTTGGTGGCGCTTGCGTAGTAACGATGTATGAGCGAATCTGAAATGGCTGAGTCAAAAAAAGGCCCGCTGTCCGGCATACGCATCATAGAAATGGTAGGCCTGGGCCCCGGTCCGTTTTGCGCAATGATGCTGGCTGATATGGGCGCAGAAGTCATACGCATACAATCCAAAGGCAGCAAACCTACCTTCCCTGTTTTAAATACACGTTTCGATGTGATGGCGCGTGGTCGCCGTTCCATGGCGATTAATCTGAAAAAGCCCGGCGGTGTCGAAGCCTTGCTCAAACTAATAGAACAAGCAGATGGATTAATAGAAGGCTTTCGTCCCGGCGTAATGGAACGCCTGGGTTTATCACCCGAAATCTGTCAGGCACGTAATCCAAAATTAATTTATGGCCGCATGACAGGCTGGGGACAACATGGTCCACTGGCACAAGCAGCTGGCCATGATCTCAACTACCTCGCCTTGTCCGGCGCGCTGCATGCCATGGGGCAGGCAGATGCGCCACCACCGATACCATTAAATCTGGTGGCCGATTTTGGTGGCGGCGGCATGATGCTGGCATTCGGTATCGTGTGTGCCTTACTGGAATCAAAAACTTCCGGCAAAGGACAAGTAATCGATGCAGCAATGACAGATGGTTCAGCGTTGCTAACGGCCATGTTTTGTGGATTTAGAGCCGGTGGCTTGTGGAACAACCAGCGTCATGCAAATTTTCTTGATGGCGCAGCACACTACTACGATAACTATCGCTGCGCAGATGGCAAGTATGTCAGCATCGGCGCCATCGAGCCGCAATTTTATGCGCTGCTGCGAGAAAAAATCGGTGCCACCGACGCCGCATTTGATGCGCAAAATGATTCCAAGCAATGGCCTGCACTCAAAGAAAAAATCGCCGCAATTTTCATCACCAAAACCCGCGACGAATGGTGCACCCTGCTAGAAGGCACCGACGCCTGCTTTGCCCCAGTGCTGGACTGGGATGAAGCCATCGCCCATCCACATAATCGTGCCCGCGGCACATTTATAGAAATCGATGGCGTAAACCAGCCAGCGCCAGCGCCGCATTTTTCACGCACCCACCCACCCGTACCAGCCAGCGTTGCATCAGCTGATGAACATACCGTAAGTATCTTGCAAGACTGGGGCATCACGCCAGACCATATCGCGGCGCTACAAGAGTCTGGCGCAATTTAAAAATCAAAAACGGCATACCAAAATAAAATTCAAGTCATGCAAAGGAAAATTCAGCAATGAACGAACCAGTCAAACTAATACAACATACCAACGGCATCGCCGAAGTTGTATTGCATCGCCCAGAAAAGATGAATGCCATCACGCCGGCTTTGATCGACACCTTAATTTCTATCGGCGAATCATTAATCACACAAGCCGGCCTGCGCGCAGTCGTGCTACGCGGAGAGGGTCGCGCATTTTGCGCCGGACTTGATGTCGCCAACTTTGAAGAAATCATCGACGGCACCAGCAAAATAGATGCCACACGTCTGGTAGAGCGCACACATGGCGATTCCAATAAATTTCAACGCGTAGCCACCGTCTGGCGCGACATACCCGTGCCCGTCATCGCTGCATTGCATGGTGTAGCGTTCGGTGGCGGATTACAAATTGCACTAGGTGCCGATATACGACTCATAACTGCCGAAACCAAAGTCTCCGTCATGGAAATAAAATGGGGACTCGTGCCCGATATGGCCGGCATGCCTTTCCTGCGCGAACTCGTGCGCAGTGATGTTGCGCGCGATTTAATCTACACAGGCCGCATCATCCACGGCACAGAAGCTGTACAACTCGGACTGGCCACCCGCATAGAGCAAGACCCTGCAGCCGCAGCCATGGCCATGGCCATCGATATCGCGCAAAAAAGTCCGCAAGCCATGCGTGCAGACAAACGCCTGCTAAATTTATGGAGCTCTGCCAGCGATACTGATTTGCTGCTGGAAGAAGCTAAAGAACAAGCCAGCATCATAGGCCACGCCGAACAAACAGAAGCGGTGCTGGCCAATATAGAAAAACGTTTGCCCGTATTTAACGACCCCGATTGAAAGAAAAAATCATGACCAACAATGACGCCATCGAACTGAACATTGATAACGGCATCGCCACCATCACGCTTAATGAACCCAGCAAACTCAATGCACTTTCTTCACGACTGATCGATGCAATGATGGCAGCCACAGCCCAGCTGCGTGAAGACAAATCCATACGCGTTTTGCGCATTACCGGTAAAGGCAAAGCATTCTCAGCGGGCGCCGATCTGTCCGGCATGAACGCCACCGCCACCCACGTAGGCAACCAGACACGCGGCGAATGGACCGACGACCAAATGCGCACCCGCCATAACAAAATGGTGGCCGACATCCGCAGCCTGCCCTTCCCCATACTCACCATACTCAATGGTCCGGTTGCCGGCGGCAGTGTAGGCGTGGCACTCGCAGCCGATATCGTCATCGCTGCCCGTTCAGCTTATGTGTATCTGCCCTTCATGTCAGCACTGGGTATAGCCCCGGACATGGGATCAAGCTGGTTTTTACCGCGCCTGATAGGCACCGGGCGCTCTATGGCCATGACATTGTTAGGCAACCGCGTCAGCGCCGAACAAGCTGCAGCCTGGGGCATGATCTGGTCATGTGTAGACGATAGCGAACTGGCTGCAGAAGCAGAGCGCATTACCGCACGCCTGGCAAACTTGCCCGCCCATGCCGCACTGGAGACACGCGCAATTTTTGATGCATCATTACACAACAATTTACAACAGCAGCTTGATTATGAACGTGCACGTCAGCATGAACTCATCGACAAAGAAGAATTCGTTGAAGGTGTAAATGCTTTCATGGAAAAACGTCCACCCGTATTTCCGCGATAAAAAAGCTACTAAAACCAGTGAGACAAAAATGAATCTGGATTTTCGACCATCGTGGATGAACGCAGAGCTTGATCTCTTTCGCGACAACATCACCCGCTTTCTCGACACCGAAGTCATGCCAGACGACGCCGCATCGCGCGAGCGTGGGCATGTCGGCCATGCAATCTGGCGGCGTGCTGGTGAGCTAGGCTTGCTGTGTACAGACATACCCACAGAATATGGCGGCGGTGGTGGCGATTTCCGACATGAAGCCTTGGTTGATGATGAAATGTCACGACGTGGACTAACTGGTATGGCCACCTCTGTGCACAGCATCGTCGCGCATTATTTTCTGAATCACGGCACACCGGAGCAGCGCGCACATTATTTACCCAAACTGGCTAGTGGCGAGCTGATCGGCGCTATTGCCATGAGCGAGCCGGGTGCCGGATCAGATTTGCAAGGCATACGCACACGCGCAGACCGCATTGTTGATGGCGATAGCAATGGTGATGCTGATGCGTATGTAATCAATGGCGCAAAAACCTTCATCACCAATGGTTATTTAGCCGGCGTGATTTTGCTGGTCGTAAAAACGGATGCATCACAAGGAGCACGCGGCACCTCCATCATCATCATCGACACGCAAGACTGCGCAGGCTTTACAGTCGGCCGGGTGTTAGACAAGATAGGCATGAAAGCACAAGATACGGCCGAGCTGTTTTTTGATAATGTGCGTGTACCAGCAACAGCGCTCCTCGGTGGCAAAGAAGGACAAGGATTTTTCCAGCTCATGGCTGATCTTCCCTACGAAAGATTAATCATAGGTGTAGCAGCGACCGCCGCCATAGAAGGCGCATTAGCACTCACCCTGGCCTACACGCAAGAACGCAAAGCATTTGGTAAAACCTTATTTGAATTTCAAAACACCCGCTTCAAACTCGCTGAAATAGCCGCCATCGCCAAAGCAGCTCGCGCATTCACAGACCGCTGTGTGGAAGAGTTAGTTGCAGGCAAACTCGATACCGCCACCGCATCGATGATAAAAATGTGGGCCACCGAACAACAAGGCAAAGTCATGGATGAATGCTTGCAGCTATTCGGCGGCTATGGCTATATGAATGAATATCCTATCGCTCGCATGTTTGCTGATGCACGTGTTCAACGTATTTACGGTGGCAGCAATGAAATCATGCGTGAAGTAATCGCAAGGGCACTCTAAACGATGATCGAACTTTATTACTGGCCCACGCCTAACGGCTGGAAAATCTCCATCGCACTAGAAGAGCTGGGCCTGCCCTATCAGGTCATGCCAGTTAATTTGGGCAAAGGTGCACAGTTTGAAGCCGCCTTTTTAGCTATCAGCCCCAACAACCGGATACCTGCCATCGTTGATCACCAACCCGCTGATGGTAGCGATGCACTATCACTCTTTGAGAGCGGCGCCATCCTCAATTATCTGGCAGAAAAAAGCGGCCAGCTCATGCCCAATACCCTGCACGGCAAAATGCAGGTACAGCAATGGCTGATGTGGCAAGTCGGCGGGCTCGGTCCTATGCTGGGTCAGCATGGACATTTCAAATTATATGCAGAAGAAAAAATTCCTTATGCAATAAACCGCTACGCAACCGAAACCCGGCGCTTATATCAAGTACTTGATCAGCAGCTAGCATTAAGTGAGAATTTTATATGTGGCGAGTACAGCATTGCTGACATAGCGATTTTTCCGTGGATAATGACGCACAAAGCACAAGGCTTAACCCTTGATGATTATCCCGGCATCAAGCGCTGGTATGCCACTGTGAGAGCGCGTGAAGCAGTACAGCGCGGATTAGCAGTAGGCAAAGAATGGAGACAAAAAGAAATGGATGAAGAAGCACGTAAAAATTTATTCGGAAATAACAATGCAAAATAAAAACAAATCATTAGTCGAATGTTTTTTTGATATATCCAGCCCATGGACCTGGCTGGCATTTCGCAACCTGCAGCGTTTATCTTCCGAGCTATCAGTGCCCATCCTGTGGAAGCCGATATTAGTAGGCGGCGTATTCAATGCAATCAACCCCAGCATGTATGAATTTCGTGAGCGAGGTGTGCCGGCCAAGCAAGCCTATATGCACAAAGATTTGCAAGACTGGGCAACCCATGAAGGCGTAAAAATAGTATTCCCACCAAGTGTATTTCCACTAAATAGTGTCAAGATAATGCGTGGCTGTTTATGGCTACTGGAACAAGGCTTAATGGAACCCTTTGCCGCCTTAGCTTTTGAAGCCTACTGGAGTGAGGATCAGGATATTTCCAACGATAGCGTGCTGGTGGACCTATGCGAAAAAACTGATACTAATGTAGAAGGCTTTTTTGCTGCAATTGCACGACAAGCAATCAAAGATAAACTCAAAGCCAATACGGAAGAATTAATAGAAAGAGGCGGCTTTGGGTCACCGACGATTTTTGTGAACAAAACCGATATGTATTTTGGGAATGACCGGATGGGGCTGGTCAGAGAAGCGGTGCGACGCGGTTAAATTGTTGCCGGCAACCGCATCGCCCTACACGCATGCAGACCATGCAGCGTTCAGTAATTGCCTCTATTTGATGCGTTAATAAAAATTTAATTCCCGGGCGACGTGC
>CAIVDH010000225.1 GCA_903904635.1 uncultured Burkholderiales bacterium
TATGTTCAAGGTTTTCTATTTCGCGTATTAGCTTCTGATTGTGTGTAAAAAATGGCGCACGGGTTTCAAAATCACCGCCAGCTAATGCGTCGCGGATGAAAATTTCGCGTGCTTCTTCCGGATTAAAATTGCCATAATTAACGCGTCGCTGGCTGTACACCACCAATCCATACAGCGTGGCTCGTTCATACGCCGACACTTGTCCGCTTTTTTTCTCCCAGCGTGGCTCACCCCAGGATTTTTTAAGCAAATGCGCGCCGATTTTTTCCAGCCATTCCGGCTGTATCTGCGCGATATTGCGCGCATAAAGACGCGAGGTATCAATCAGCTCTGCAGCGACGATCCACTTGCCTGCTTTTTTTAATAAGCCTGAGCCGGGCCATATAAAAAATTTTATGCCACGTGCACCCAGATAATGCGGCTCATCATCGGCTTTGAATCCTATGTTGCCAAGTAAGCCGGTCAGTAAGGCAGTGTGCAACTGCTCATATGTGGCTGGTGATTCATTTAAGCGCCAGCCTTGCTCGCGTACGATAGTCAGTAACTGCGAGTGCACATCACGCCATTCCCGCAGCCGCAATTGTGATAAAAAATTTGCACGGCAGTGTTCTTGTAGCTGGCGATTCGATTTTTTATGTTCTATTGCTTCTTCAAACCATTTCCAGATTTTCAGATAACTATAAAACTCAGATTTTTCATCGGCGAATTTTTTATGTGCCGCGTCTGCTGCACCCTGGGCTTCCATTGGTCTATCGCGCGGGTCTTGCGCGGACAAAGCCGATGCAATAATCATCATCTCTGCGATACAAACATAATCACGCCCGGCAAGAATCATCCTACCTATGCGAGGATCAAGCGGTAATTTTGCAAGCTCTTTGCCCAATGGAGTGAGCTGCTTATCGTCATCCATCGCACCCAGCTCTTGCAATAGCTGATAGCCATCGGCTACTGCTCGGGCCAGTGGCGGCTCGATGAACGGAAAATCTTCAACATCACCCAGTCGCAAGGCTTTCATGCGCAAGATGACGGCGGCTAATGAAGAACGCAGAATTTCCGGCTCGGTAAATTTCGAGCGCTGTAAATAATCCTGCTCTTCATATAAGCGTATGCAGACACCGGCAGCGACACGACCGCAACGACCGGCGCGCTGATTCGCGGCAGACTGCGCGATAGCTTCGATCTGCAATTGCTCGACTTTATTGCGATAGCTATAGCGCTTGACGCGCGCAGTACCGGCATCAACGACATAACGTATACCGGGCACAGTCAGCGAAGTCTCAGCGACATTGGTTGCCAGTACGATGCGCCGCGCGTTACTTGATTTAAAAATGCGTTCCTGCTCTTGTGCTGAAAGGCGAGCAAACAAAGGCAAAATTTCTACATGCGGCGGATGATGCTTGCGCAGTGCCTCGGCTGCGTCACGAATTTCCCGCTCGCCGGGCAAAAATACTAGCACGTCACCGGGACCGATTAACGCCAGTTCATCGACTGCGTCGACGATGGCGTCCATCAAGTCGCGCTGCTCTTTGGCTTTTTGCATGGCGCCGGGTTTGATACTGACGTCTTGCTCAACCGGGCGGTACCGAACTTCTACCGGATACAGCCGCCCTGATACTTCGATTACAGGCGCAGGCTTTTCAGCACTGCCAAAATGCCGCGCGAAGCGGTCAGCATCAATGGTGGCTGAGGTGATGATCAGCTTGAGATCAGGACGTTTGGGTAGCAGCTGTTTAAGATAACCCAGCAGAAAATCAATGTTTAGGCTGCGCTCATGGGCTTCATCGATGATGATGGTGTCATATTGTTTTAATAACGGATCACCCTGCGTCTCAGCAAGCAAAATACCGTCCGTCATCAATTTAATCCACGCGCCACTAGTCAAGGTGTCGTTGAAGCGCACTTTGTAGCCCACATGTGTGCCTTGCGGCGAGCCCAGCTCTTGCGCGATGCGCTTGGCAGTCGATGAGGCGGCTATCCGGCGCGGCTGGGTATGGCCTATGAGTCCGAGTTCACCACGGCCGAGCTCCAGGCAAATTTTAGGTAGCTGCGTGGTTTTGCCAGAGCCAGTCTCACCGCAGACGATGATGACCTGATGCGCAATCAGGGCAGTTGCGATCTCTTCGCGCCGGCCAGACACCGGCAACTCTTCCGGAAAACGAATTTCCGGCAGCGGATTGCGGGGTGGTTTGGCTGCTGCTTTGGTGCCCGAAGAAGAAGGGCCAGCTTTTTTAAGGGAATCAGGTGCGGACATGGCGGAGCGAATTATAATGCCGCTCATGGAAAACCTGACTCAGTTCGTAGAATGGCTGCGTTCCGTCGCTCCCTATATCCACGCTTTCCGGGGCAAGACCTTTGTGGTTGCCTTCCCAGGAGAGCTGGTAATGGCCGGCGCGCTGCCCGTGCTTGCGCATGATTTATCACTCTTGCATGCCTTGGGCATCAAGGTCGTCATCGTATATGGCTCACGGCCGCAAGTGGAAGAACAGCTCGCTTTGCGCCATTGTGAGACCCGTTTTCACAACGGCTTGCGGATCACTGACGCGATTGCACTGGAATGCGCAAAAGAAGCCGCAGGTGAATTGCGCCTTGATATTGAAGCCGCATTTAGTCAGGGACTGCCCAATACACCGATGGCCAATGCAGCTATTCGTGTGATTTCTGGTAATTTCGTCATTGCGCGACCCATGGGCATTATCGATGGTGTCGATCTTGAACATACTGGTGTAACGCGCAAAATTGCTTACGAAACTATTCACCCGATACTCAACAATGGTGGACTGGTACTGTTATCCCCGCTGGGTTTTTCGCCTACGGGCGAAGTATTTAATTTAGCAATGGAAGATGTGGCCGTCGCTGCCGCCACGGCACTGCGCGCTGATAAACTGATTTTCATTTCCGAAACGCCAATGATGAAAGACGCCAGCGGCACAGAGATTCATGAGCTCTCAGCTCATCAGGCGCATGCAGTGCTGGAATCTGGCTGCCTGCCTGATGATGCCGCGTTTTATCTTAAGCACAGTATGCAGGCCTGTCAGGGCGGCGTGCCACGCGCGCACATAGTGCCCTTTGCCACTGATGGCTCGGTACTGCTGGAAATTTTTACGCATGATGGTGTGGGCACCATGGTTTCTTCTGAAAATCTGGAAAGCCTGCGCGAAGCCACCATCGAAGATGTCGGTGGCATATTGCAACTAATCGAACCGCTGGAGGCAGACGGCACATTAGTGAAGCGTGGACGAGAACTGATAGAACGCGAGATCGATTATTTTTCCGTTATTGAGCATGATGGTGTGATCTTTGGTTGTGCAGCACTTTATCCATTTCCAGCCGAGAAAATGGCCGAGGCAGCATGTCTGACTGTAAGCCCAGACGCGCAGGCGCAAGGTGATGGCGAGCGTTTGCTCAAACACTTGGAAAACCGTGCACGCGCAGCTGGTTTTAAAAAATTATTTGTACTGACCACGCGTACTGCACACTGGTTTTTGAAACGTGGATTTATAAACGCAACATTCGATGATCTGCCAAAAAACCGGCAGAACATGTATAACTGGCAGCGCAAATCGCTAGTGCTGATTAAGAAATTATAATTTTGGAGAATACGATGGCACGCATGGTTCATTGCATCAAACTAGAAAAAGAAATGGAAGGCCTGGACTTTCCTCCTTATCCGGGCGAGCTGGGTAAAAAAATCTGGGAA
>CAIVDH010000226.1 GCA_903904635.1 uncultured Burkholderiales bacterium
GGACAAAATGTGAACAAAAAATTGCATAAACAATTAATAAAAAAACCGTTAAAACTAGGTATCATCAGTGCCCTGCAAGAAGAACAACAAGGCCTCATTGATGTTATGCATAACCAACAAACTTCAAAAAGAGGCATGCGTGACTATGTAGCCGGAAACCTTTGGGGAACAAATTCAGTTTGTGTTTTATCGCGCATAGGCAAAGTCGCAGCTGCTATAACCGCAACCAGCCTGATAGAAAATTTTGGCGTCACGCATCTTATTTTTACAGGTGTAGCAGGTGGCGCAGGAAATGATGTCAACGTAGGCGATATCGTCATTGCAGAAAATTTAATACAACATGATCTTGATTGCTCGCCACTCTACCCACGTTTTGAAGTACCACTCACAGGGCGTGCTTTGTTAGAATCTGACACGCACCTGAGTGAGATCGTCTGGCAAGCCGCGGGTCGATTTTTAGAGCAAGATTTTTCTCAGCATATAAATCAGCCAAATCGGGATAAATTAGGCTTACACACACCCAAACGGCATCATGGATTAATCGCCAGCGGTGACCAGTTTATTCATCAGCCTAACCACATGCAGCAAATAAAGAATGCTCTGCCTGAACTACTAGCGGTAGAAATGGAAGGCGCTGCCGTTGCGCAAGTATGCGCAGAATTTTCTATTCCGTTTGCTGTTGTGCGTACAATTTCTGATGCAGGCGACGGAAGCGCACCGCTTGATTTTTTAAATTTTATACAAACAGTCGCATCACCCTATGCGTTTCATATTATCCGGCATACCTGTTTAACACTTGCTGCCTTGCCAGGGTCGGATGTAAGGAAGAGGACAGACAGATTGAGTCTTGCTGATGAATGAGTAGTCACAATAAGAACGACGATAACGTTGACTTTATCCGGCAATAAACTATTCAGCGACACCTACACCATGGCCAACAGCACCGGCGGCAATGACACCCTCATCAGTGGTAAAGGTAACGACTTTATGTGGGGTGACTTTGGCGGCAAAGAAAAAATGTCTTCGGTAACAGGTGCTACCTTCGGTCAAGACATCATTTATGATTTTCACAGAGATGATGGAGACAAAATTAAGTTGATAGATGAAACAACAATTGCAGGAAAAATCACCACGTCTGCCGATGGACTTAATAACGTAATTACCTTCAGTGAAGGCAACGCCATTACCGTCATAGGCGTAACCGATCTTACTGTCAGCGACTTTATCTTTGCTTGATTGCGGATACAAAAAAGCCACCCGGCGCTCTAAGTTTAAGTGTCGGGTGGCATAATTTTTAAAATACCCAGCAAGTAACTTCAATACTTACTGTGGTAACAAACTCTGACCACCTGTATTCAACAACTGTTCCCGTAACCATTTATGCCCAGGGCTGCGCGCATCACGTTCATGCCACAACATATCTATGTGTACATCAGGCATATCAAACGGCAATTCTTTTGCGATCAGTGCATCACTCATGCCTGTTGCTGCTATCAGATGTCGTGGTAACACCATTAGCAAATCAGAAGCAGCAACAACTTTACCGGCGGTGAAAAATTGATTAACAGTTAATAAGATGCGTCTTTCACGACCCACGCTCGTAAGCGCATCATCCACCAATCCTCTTGCTCGCCCGGAAAAACTCACTAATAAATGATTGGCGTTGCAATATGCATCCAGAGTCAAATCATTCTTTGCGAGTGGATGATCATTGCGCATGACGCAAATATACTCGCCGCTATACAAACGTTCATGCCGTATCGGCGTCTCAGTTGCCCCCTGCAGTTGCGCGACCACGCCGGGGAAAAATCCAATCGCGAGGTCAATATCGCCACGTAAAAGCATGGGACGCGGCTCGCGTGTGGTTAGCGGCACCATGCGAATATCAATACCCGGGGCCTCCCGTTCTATCAGTCTGACCAAGCGCGGCAGCAATAATGCTGCAGTTGCGTCAGCCATAGCCATACGAAAGGTTGCATGGGCTTTGGCAAGCTCA
Organism: uncultured Burkholderiales bacterium; assembly: GCA_903904635.1. Lineage (GTDB taxonomy): Bacteria > Pseudomonadota > Gammaproteobacteria > Burkholderiales > Burkholderiaceae_D > Pernthalerella. Next base: position 1,997 of record CAIVDH010000226.1, read on the forward strand.
AAGCTTCTGGGTGCCACGGCTTCTTCCAGCTCAGCCAGCGCACGTCTTACCGCCGGCCACAGAGAATCTGCACGCGCAGTGGGCTTTACGCCATGCGCAGTTCGAATTACCAGCTCATCACCCAATGCCTCGCGCAATCGCTTGACCGCATTCGATACCGCGGGCTGAGTCATGGCCAGCCTGCCGGCAGCGCGCGTCAGGTTTTGTTCGGTCATTACCGCGTCAAAAACCCGCAATAAATTTAAATCCAATGTGAGGAAGCTCATGATGATTTCCTTAACCGCCAGCCGGCGATTGATATATCAATAAAAGATAATTGCTATTCGAAAACAGAATTATGTTTATATCATGACCGACTTTATACTGCAAAGCAGCAAATCAACTTTATTAAGCAGGAACACAACAATGCAATCATTCATTCCAAATCTGCAACATTTCTTTGTCGCAGCAAGCGACACCTTGTCACCCGCTGCCTTGATCGGCCGCGCATTTAAATTTGGCCACACAATTGGCGAAACCAGACAAAAACGCAGAGTGCAACAAGCCTTGGCATTAAACCGAATGGCACGCGATCTCGATGCTAGCCAGCCTAGCTTGGCAGCAGAATTGCGCAGCTTCGCTTCACGCTGAAATTACGATGCGCGGGCTGTCTGATGGTGCCGCGCATGCAATCGCAAAAACACTAAACCGATCACGAGCACACTAACGCCGGCTCCGGCAAGCAAATGATCGCTACCTAATTGTGTAAACAATACGCCACCAGCAGCAACGCCTGCTGATTGGCCAAGGAAAAAACACGAGGCAAAAGCTGCCACAGCGGTGCCACGTCTTTCTGGTGCCATCTGCGTTGCATTGATTTGCAAGGTGTTGTGCAGCATATAAAAACCCAGCCCAAAACAAAAACTTGCCGGCACGGCCCACCACCACGCAGGCGCATACGCTATCACCGTCAACGACGCCGACATCAGTAAGGCGCCATACAAAACTAAACCCGACTCACCAAATCTCTCAACCATTACCCGGGACCGCAGAGCAAACAATAATCCACCCAAACCAAACAACATCACGATAGCGCCTGCAGAGCTGAGCGACACACTATATTTTGCGTGCAAATGCGACGCTACAAACGCCATACCGCCAAACACTGTTGCGCCTTCGAGTAATACGGTAACCAGTACAACTCTTGCCCATTGCGTACTCAGTACTTGTTTGAATTCTGAAAAAAGTCGTGTGAACGTTCCGCCTTCGGCTTTATGCAAGACGCGGGCATGTGCAGGCAAGTGACGGTTTAGTCGCACCAGATAAATGCCGATAGTTAGAAACGAAAAAGCAATCAAAATAAATGGCGCACGCCAGCTTAAAAAATCTGCACATAGTCCACCTAAAAGTGCGCCGGAAGATAAGCCCAGTATTTGTCCGATTAAAAATCGCGCCAACACCGGTTGTCTTTTTTCATAGGGAATCACATCGCCTATCCATGCCATAGAAAGCGGAATGATCGCAGCCGCTGTTGCGCCGCCAAATGCACGTGCAAGTAGCAAGGTATAAAAATCTGGCGCAATGGCGCACAGCGTGGCTGTTACCGCGCAAGCCAGACAACCTCTGCCTATGACTAAATATTTTCCGTAGCGGTCACCGAGTGGGCCAAATACAAATTGTGAAAAACCATAAGCCACACCAAACACAGTAATAACGAGTGAAGCCATACCCAGAGTAAGACCAAAATCACCCGCCAAACGAACCAGCATGGAATCGGTCACACGCATGGACATGCCACTACCGAAAGACGCAACAGAGAGTGCAAGAATGGCAGTTGAAGGTATGGACTGCGACGTGGATTGATCAGGCGATACGGCAGAGGGAGATGTCATAAAAAGAGGTTATGAAGGCTAATTTATTATTATGTGTCAGAGCGTACGCTGACTTTGAAAAAAACGATCTTCGCCAGAGACCGGATCACGAAATGATAAAGAGCGTGCCAGTAATTTTAATGGCGCACTAAAATCATCGCCCTTGCAAGGCAGCGCAACGGGATAAAAACCATCGTTCAAAATAGGTATGTCCAGTGAATTCATATGCACCCGTAACTGATGCATTTTTCCTGTCACGGGTGCGAGCTGATAATGCGCATAATTTTCGTGACGCGCAATTAAACTTATTTGCGTCTCACTATTTGCAATGCCATCTGTTTCTTTCATCCTGAAAAATTGTGCATCTTCAACCATGCGTGAACGTACCGTAATTGGCAATGCAAGATCTTCACGAAAATCAGCAAACGCTTCATAAGTTTTTTTAACGTCACGATTGCGAAAAACGGTTTGCCATAAATTGCGAGTAGCAGGGTCAATTGAAAACATAACGATGCCTGCAGTTTCACGATCAAGTCGGTGTATGGGCACGAGTGTTTCAATGCCAGTGACTTTTTTCAATCGCACTAATAGTGACTCATGCAAAAATCGACCACCCGGTATCACGGGTAAGAAATGCGGTTTGTCGACAACCAGAATTTGATCATTGCGAAACACAATGATTTCTTCGAAGGGTATAGCTGTTTCATGTTCTGGTTCGCGATAATAAAAAATGCACGCACCGATACGATAAGGGCTCTCCAGAGACAACTGAGCGCCGCGCTCATCACGCACTTCACCTCGCAGCATGCGCGCTTGCCAATGAGCTGACACAACCAATGGAAAACGATGCGCAAAAAATGCACCGATGTTTTGCCACGGCCCGTTAGGCAGCCAGACGAAGCTGGGTGCAACGCCATCGCGTGTAGGCAGAGTTGGTTTAGGTTTCATTAATAAGACGGCAGAGTAATGCCTGCATGATACCCGCTACAAAAAGCTATTTAAAAAGTTGGTTAAAAAGCGGTTTAAAAAAACAAGGCACAGACAGGTTGCCCTGCTGTGCCTATTTAGTATTACTTATTAATTATTGCTATAAAGCCGACAGCCGCTGCTCTAATACTGCTTTAGTTTGTATCAGTTCAGTTGGCAAATGATGGCTTAATTTATTAAACAACTCCGTATGTAATTTAAGTTCATCCTGCCATGCAGCTTGGTCTACAGATGTAATCTTTGCATACTGGTCGGCTGTAAAGCCCAGCCCTTCCCAATCAAGATCAGCAAAGTCCGGCGTCAGACCAAAAATATTTTCACTGGCATGCGCGGTTCCATTTAGCCGCGCCAGCATCCATTTCAACACGCGCATGTTGTCACCAAAACCTGGCCAGATGAATTTACCGTTTTCATCAGTGCGGAACCAGTTCACGCAAAAAATCTTAGGCTGCTTCGCACCGCTTTTAGCAATACGCTCGCCCATATTCAGCCAATGCTGAAAGTAATCGCTCATGTTGTAGCCCATGAAAGGCAGCATCGCAAAAGGATCGCGCCTAACAACACCCTGCTGCCCTGCTGCAGCCGCTGTAGTTTCAGAGCCCATGGTGGCCGCCATGTAAACACCCTCGACCCAACTGCGCGCCTCGGTTACCAGCGGCACCGTGGTTGAACGTCGGCCACCAAAAATAAACGCGGAGAGTGGCACGCCAGCAGGGTCATCCCATGCCGCATCTAACACCGGATTTTGCGTTGCCGCTACAGTAAAACGTGCATTCGGATGCGCAGCCTTGCGGCCGGATTCTTTGGCGCTCTCAGGTGTCCAGTCTTTACCTTGCCAGTCGATCAAATGCGATGGCGCTTCTTTGGTCATGCCTTCCCACCACACATCGCCATCATCCGTTAAGGCCACATTGGTGAAGATCGTGTCGCTCTTGAGTGAAGCCATGCAATTTGCATTTGTGCTGGCGTTAGTTCCTGGTGCCACACCAAAGTAACCAGCCTCCGGATTGATGGCATACAAGCGTCCATCAGGGCCTGGTTTAATCCATGCGATATCGTCACCAATGGTGGTGACTTTCCAACCCTTGAAGCTGGCCGGCGGAATCAGCATCGCAAAATTTGTTTTGCCGCATGCCGAAGGAAATGCTGCAGCCACATAGTGTTTGTCACCAGCCGGCGATTCAACGCCGAGTATCAGCATATGTTCAGCGAGCCAACCCTGATCACGGCCCATGGTCGAGGCTATGCGCAACGCAAAACATTTTTTACCGAGTAAGGCATTGCCACCGTAGCCGGAACCATACGACCAGATTTCACGCGTCTCGGGATAATGCACAATATATTTTGTTGCGTTGCATGGCCATGGCACATCTTGCTGGCCCGGCTCCAAAGGCGCGCCTACGGTATGCACGCAAGGCACAAACTCACCGCTAGCCCCTAACACGTCATAGACCGCTTTGCCCATACGCGTCATCACGCGCATATTCACAGCCACATAAGCAGAGTCGGATAACTCAACACCGATATGCGCAATCGGTGAGCCCAGCGGGCCCATGGAAAATGGCACCACATACAGTGTGCGGCCACGCATGCAACCGGCAAACAAACCACCCAGCGTTGCACGCATTTCCGCTGGTGCCATCCAGTTGTTGGTTGGGCCTGCGTCTTCCTCTTTGGCTGAACAAATATAGGTACGGTCTTCAACCCGCGCCACATCAGACGGATCGGAATTTGCAAGATAGCTGTTCGGGCGCTTGGCCTGATTTAGTTTCTTCATGGTGCCTGCTGCCACCATTTCAGCGCACAGACGATCGTATTCTTCTTGTGACCCATCACACCAGTAAACGCGATCAGGCCGGGTTAATGCCGCAATTTCGGCAACCCAATTAATAAGCTTCTGGTTTTTTACAAAAGCGGGTGGATTTACAGCTGGTACTCCAGCCATGCGGGGCTGATTCATGCACTACCTCCATGCCAAAAATGGTGCCTGGCCCGGTCGGCAGGATCGTCGTCAGCTTGTGGCACGCTCCAGGATGGAACGTTACGGCGGTCTTGTCGAAAGCGGTTGGTAAATACCGCAATGTCCGAAATAATGAATTTCTTGTCGGACGGTTGGCTTATCTTTCTAATTTAAAATTTAAAAAATAATTAACACTGATTGTACATCTGCCGATCACAATCACAGGCTATCCGGCGGCAAAAAACCCC
>CAIVDH010000227.1 GCA_903904635.1 uncultured Burkholderiales bacterium
ATCATCCCCAAAGTCCGAACGCGACCGCAGAAGCTTCAAAACATGAACCATCAACAACTTGAGGAGAAGCTATGAAAATGTTACGGACAGTAGTGGGCGCAGGCCGGAACCCAGTGACTTTGGTAGCGCACCAAAAAACTCTTGCTACGCTTACTTATCGCTTTTATACCCATCAGTCAGCGTCTCTAAAAAACTCACCAGATCATCGATCTCTTTATCTGATAACGCAGGTTGCTGACCGCGCTTGAGCCCATATGGCGCTTCTTCAATATTCACATTGGCGTGATATTGCCGCGGCAGGTCATTGAATTTATCAACCTTGCCACTGGCTAGGTGCGGATACCATTCTTCTGGATGCGTATCACGTCGTACATAAAATGCCACCGCCTCACGCAAGGACTTGAACTGACCGTTATGAAAAAATACCTGGCGCGTGGCTACATTACGCAAGGTCGGCACTTTGAATTTTCCGCACTCACTAGCCTCTGAACTGCGACCAGCTCGGCCAGACTTGCACAAACCCAGATCGACATACGCAGGATTTGCGTTCGCTGGTATAGCCATGTTGCGCGGCAAACCTAAACTGTCATAGGTGAAATCTGTAAATACCGGTGGCTTGCCATCAGCAGATTTTGCGCTGGGATGGCAGGCTGCACAATTGCCTTTTTTTTCTTCATTGAATAGCGTTAAGCCGCGCGCTTCTGCAGCGCTGAGTTTTATTGTGCCGGCAAGATAGGCATCGTATTTTGAATCGAACGGCGCAAATACGGAACTCAGCAGCTGATACTGTTGCAGCGCAAACCCCAGCTTGTCAAAAGCCGCATCTACATCATCCAGACTATGCTGCCCAAACACCTGACGAAATTGTGGCGCATAAGCGGCGTTACGTAATTTTTGTATCACTGCAGTGCGCGTCAGGTTGGCCATTTCATTAGCAGCCAGTAGTGGACGTTCCGCCTGAATAGCCAGTGTCTCTGCGCTGCCATCATGATTAAACCCACCAGACGGTGTGCCCTCATCATCATAGGAAAACGCAGGGGTACCCGCCATATAGCGTAATGACGGTACCGTACGGGTACCCCGCTGGTCCATGCGGGCACCGCCCGGCTGTACCGGCAATCCATTGGGTTGAGCATGCGCAAACGCAGGCGCGTGACAAGTCGCACAGGATTGCTTACCCGATGCAGAAAGTGAAACATCATGAAAAATCAGCTCGCCTATTGCTGAAGGTTCGGGCTTTGCAACTGCCTGATCTGATTTAGTACAGCCTGTGAGCGCGAGCAAAATCAGCACCAAATACAGGCTGCCAATTGAGCATGAAGATAATTTCAACTTGAAAACAGATGCCATGGCATTTTGGTAGTTACTGCATTTGCTAAATGAAATTGATTTTAACAAAAGCAATGCAATGCGGTTGCAGCTCCGTTTGAGATTAAGAATCTATGCTTGACTGTTCCACTGGATGACTGTGCTAAAAGATGGCAATGCTGTCTATAATCAAATAAACCATTTTTGCAGAATATAAATGAAATCTCTTGTAATTCGCCAATTCACCGCCGCGCTTCTGCTTTGCTTGGTCAATACCGTACTGGCTCAGTCATCCGGGCAAATACGACTTAGCGAAGCGCAGCTCGCCAAGTCCGGCATCAGCTTTACTGAAGTTAAGGCAGTCAGCACAGCCACGGAAGGGTTACGTTTAGCTGGAAGCGTTGTCTACCCACCCAACCGTATAGAAATTATCAGTACACCCGCAGCCGGTGTGGTGCAGGCCGTATTAGTTAATAGCATGGATAGGGTCAAGATCGGTCAGGTACTGGCACGCTTGCATAGTCCTGAGCTTTTACAATGGCAGCGCGATTATGTACAACAAACCACGCAATTAGAGTTGGCAACAAAAAAAGCCGAGCGTGATGAAAGCCTTTTTAATGAAGGCATCATCGCAGCGAGCCGCTTGCAAGAAACCCGTAATCAATTACAGCAATCACGTGTGGCGGTGCAAGAGCGCGCACAGATGCTCAAACTATCCGGCATGAGCGCCTCTGCAGTGGCACGTCTAAACAGTCAATCCGGACTGAACCCACTGATAGAAATTCATAGCCAGTCTGGCGGCAGCGTGCTTGAACTCATGCTACAACCGGGTCAACGTGTAGAAGCTGGTACTGCACTGGCAAAAGTTGCGCGTGGCGGTGAGCTATGGCTGGAGCTGCAAGCCAGCCGCGCACAAGGCGATCAAATTGCAATGGGTGATACGGTTAATGTCGGCGCCTGCAAGCAAAGCGGCAAAGTCACGGCCATCGCACCGCAGATGTTTGAACAAAGCCAGCTCGTCATCGTGCGCGCCAGCCTGCCCGGCGCAGAAAAATGTTTGCGCCCGGGGCAGTATCTGGAAGCGACCATCAGCAGCAAGCAGCTGCCATCATCCGGCTGGGTGATTCCATCAGCAGCACTGGTGCGTAATGGCGGAGGTGAATTTATTTTTGTACGCAATGCCGCCGGTGTGAAACCAGTGGCCGTCACGGTGCTGACACGCGCAGTGGATCATCTGATTGTGCAAGGGCCGCTAACGGCAGGGCTGCAAGTGGCCGTGCAAGGAACAGCCAGTCTGAAGGGAATCTGGCTGGGTCTGGGCGTCAGCGGATCAGAGGCTAAATAATGCTCAAGCGTCTGATCGCTCTGTCGTTGTCGCAACGCCTGTTAGTCATGCTGGCGGCAATTGGTTTGGTGGCCGCTGGTCTGATGGTGGCCAGGAAATTGCCCATTGATGCCTTCCCAGATGTCTCCACCACGCAGGTGAAGATCATTATGAAAGCACCGGGCATGACGCCGGAAGAAGTCGAGACCCGCATCACCGCGCCGATAGAACGCGAAATGCTGGGCATTCCGAATCAAAAAATGCTGCGCTCGCAATCCAAATATGCAATCGCTGATATCACGCTTGATTTTGAGGACGGAACTGATATTTATTGGGCCCGTCAGCAAGTCACGGAACGCTTGTCTGGTGTGTTGGGAAGTCTGCCACCTACTGCGATGGGCGGACTTGCACCGATCACAACGCCCCTGGGCGAGATGTTCATGTTTACCATCGAAGGCGATATTTCCCTCGCCGAAAAACGCACGCTGCTCGACTGGGTAATTCGTCCGGCTTTGCGCGGCATTAAAGGTGTGGCCGATGTCAACGCACTAGGCGGCATGGTAAAAAGTTTTGAAGTCATACCGGACCCGGCCGCACTGGCTGCGCGTCAGTTGTCGCTGGCAGATTTACAGTCTGCGCTGGAGGTCAATAACCGCAATGATGGCGCTGGACGGTTATCCGAAAATGAAGAAGCCCTGTTGGTACGCACCGAAGGCAGCATACGCACACTTGATGATGTGCGCGCTATTGCACTAGGTATGCGTAATGGCATACCGATACGCGTGAGTGATGTGGCTAACGTACGAATAGGCAGCCTCACACGTTACGGCAGTGTGACCAAAGATGGTACGAGTGAAGCGGTGGAAGGTCTGGTGCTGGGATTGCGCGGCGCGAATGCGCGCGAGCTGGTCAACAATGTTAGTGAAAAAATTGTTGAGATCAATCAGCATCTGCCCAAAGGCGTGAACATACAAACTTTTTATAATCGCGGTGATCTGGTTGGACGCGCTATTGGCACGGTTGCCAAAGCATTGGGCGAAGCCATCGTGCTGGTACTGGTAGTGTTATTTCTGTTTTTAGGAAACTTGCGTGCGGCCTTAGTCGTGGCGCTGATCTTGCCGCTTTCCGCATTGGCCACTTTTGTGCTGATGCATTTTGTCGGCTTAAGCGCCAACCTGATGTCATTAGGCGGGCTGGCTATTGCGATAGGATTATTAGTCGATGCCGCCGTTGTGGTGGTTGAAAATATTGAAGCACGCGTTGCACATCCGGACAAAAATGTCGCGGCAAACTCTTCCCTCTCCAATCTGATTTTGCATGCCTCCGCTGAAGTAGCCGCGCCCGTGACTGCGGGTATCGCCATCATCATCATCGTATTTTTGCCTTTGCTCACGCTGCAAGGCTTGGAAGGTAAATTGTTTATACCGGTTGCGCTGACGATTGTGTTTGCATTAGCTTCGTCGCTATTGCTGTCGCTAACCGTCATACCTGTACTCGCCTCTTTCATACTCAAGCAAGTACCGCATCAGTCACCCTGGCTAGTGCGCAAGCTTGACCGGATCTATAACCAGGTGCTGCGCTGGTCGCTGCAACATCAGCGCATCGTATTGAGCGCGGCCATGATAGCTCTGGTTCTGGCGATTGCAGCTTTTCCCTTCATCGGCAAATCTTTCATGCCGACCTTAGATGAGGGCGATGTACTAATGCAGCTAGAAAAACTACCTTCCATTAATCTAAAAAAATCGACTGAGATCGATATGGCATTGCAGCGCCGTATCATGCAAGAAGTGCCCGAAGTAAAAAGCATTATTGCCCGCGTGGGTGCTGATGAATTGGGACTAGACCCGATGGGCTTAAATGAAACCGATACCTTCATGGTCTTGAAGCCACAAGATCAGTGGCGCGATCCGGACAAACAAAAACTGATAGACAGAATACGCGTGATAGGCAGTGAATTTCCTGGTCTGAATTTTAGTTTTACCCAGCCCATAGAAATGCGCACATCAGAAATGCTCTCAGGTGTACGCGGCGACCTTGCTGTAAAAATATATGGCACGGATTTGCGCGTACTAAATGATCTGGCGCAGCACACTGTGGCCATATTAAAAACTATACCCGGCAATGAAGATGTACTCACCGTTAAAAACTCCGGCATGCAATACATGCAGGTAAAGCTTGATAGGCAGGCTATCGGCCGCTTTGGTTTGTCGGTTGAAGAAGTACAAAATGATTTACGTGCCTTGATAGAGGGACGCGAAGTGGGTGTGGTGATTGAAGAAGGCAGGCGTCTGCCTTTGCTGGTGCGCGGCGGCAGCGCATTACAAATGTCACCGGCATTATTTGAATCACTACGCCTGCCTGTGGCTGACGGGCGTGCATTGCCGCTGGCTCAGCTGGCACAG
>CAIVDH010000228.1 GCA_903904635.1 uncultured Burkholderiales bacterium
ACAGGATTACTTTCGGTAAGGCCACCAACATTTTTATATACCACATAATAGTGTGTGCGTGCGGTAAAGATATTTTTACCTTTTAAAAAGAAGCAGAATCGTGATCCGTTTCACTTTGTATTCACGTAGCTACTGTCATTTATGTGATGACATGCTGGCTGCACTCAATAAGTTGCTCGCAGATTCAGAATTTGAATTCGCGGTCGATGTCATCGATGTGGATGCAGATTCAGATTTAGTCGCGCTATATGACGAGTTGGTGCCCGTATTGATAGCCACAAAGCAAGGGCATGAGCCTACACAGCTCTGCCATTATTTTCTGGATGAACCAGCTGTCAGAAGTTTCCTGATTGATAAAAAAATCTGAATTTTTATCAATTAGGCAATAGCGATCTCTTTTTTAATTCATTACTTCCCCGATTTTGCGTGGTTTATTGGTCCAGCAACCTCTGCGGCCCGGTCTCATCAGGCTTTTAGCCTTCAAATCCGGTAAAATGCGAGTCTATCCAGCTTCTGTCACAAGGCGCTCGCTTGGGGGTAAAGCCCCGTCCAGGGCGCCTTTTTTGTATCTGATTTGTTAATGAATAAAATTCGTAATTTTTCCATCATCGCCCATATCGATCACGGTAAGTCCACGCTTGCCGATCGCATTATCCAGCTTTGCGGCGGCCTGTCCGATCGTGAAATGGAAGCGCAAGTGCTCGACTCCATGGATCTTGAGCGGGAACGAGGCATCACCATCAAAGCACAAACTGCGGCACTGAGCTACAAAGCGCGAGATGGTCAGATCTATAACCTCAACCTGATTGATACCCCCGGCCACGTAGATTTCAGTTATGAAGTCAGTCGATCGCTATCTGCCTGCGAAGGTGCATTGCTAGTCGTGGATGCATCGCAGGGCGTAGAAGCGCAGACGGTTGCCAATTGCTATACCGCACTTGATTTGGGTGTAGAAGTGGTGCCGGTTCTAAATAAAATCGATCTGCCTTCTGCCGATCCGGAAAACGCCATTGAAGAAATCGAAGAAGTCATAGGCATCGAAGCTGCCGATGCGGTGCACTGCTCTGCCAAAACTGGTCTTGGTGTACAGGATGTGCTGGAAGCACTGATCGTGAAAGTGCCGCCACCTGTCGGTGACCCTGATGCACCCTTGCAGGCGCTAATTGTTGATTCCTGGTTTGATAATTACGTCGGTGTGGTCATGCTGGTTCGCGTAAAAAACGGCACCCTTAAACCCAAGGAAAAGATTTTGCTGATGGCCACAGGTTCGCAGCATCTGGTTGAAAGCGTTGGCGTGTTCACGCCTAAATCTATCTCCCGCGAATCCTTATCTGCCGGGCAGGTTGGTTTCATCATTGCCGGCATCAAAGAATTAAAAGCGGCAAAAGTTGGTGACACCGTTACCTTAGCTACAAGGCCAGCCGCAGCTGCGTTACCAGGTTTTAAAGAAGTCCAGCCACAAGTTTTTGCCGGCCTGTTTCCAGTCGAGTCCAATCAATATGATGCCTTAAGAGATTCGCTGGAAAAACTCAAACTCAACGATGCCGCATTGATGTACGAGCCAGAAGTTTCGCAGGCATTAGGTTTCGGATTTCGTTGCGGTTTCCTCGGGCTGTTGCATATGGAGATCGTGCAGGAGCGCTTAGAGCGCGAATTCGGCATGGATCTCATCACCACTGCACCGACCGTCATTTATGAAGTTGTCATGCGTGATGGCACCATGCTAATGGTAGACAATCCGTCCAAGATGCCGGACCCGTCACGCATAGAAGAAGTGCGCGAACCTATTGTCACCGTTAATCTCTACATGCCGCAGGAATACGTGGGTGCTGTCATCACGCTCTGTACGCAAAAGCGCGGCATGCAAATCAACATGAGCTACCATGGCAAGCAAGTGCAACTGACTTATGAAATCCCTATGGCAGAAGTGGTGCTGGATTTCTTTGACAAGCTCAAATCGCTATCGCGCGGTTATGCGTCCATGGATTACGAATTCAAAGAATATCGTGCCGCTGACGTTGTTAAGGTAGATATGCTCATCAACGCAGAAAAAGTAGATGCGTTGGCCATCATCGTACATCGCTCTAACAGCCAGTATCGGGGCAGAGCAGTGGCTGCAAAAATGCGTGAATTAATTCCGCGTCAGATGTTTGATGTGGCCATACAGGCGGCCATCGGTTCAAATATTATTTCGCGCGAAAACGTTAAAGCATTGCGTAAAAACGTACTGGCAAAATGTTATGGGGGTGATATTTCCCGTAAACGCAAACTGCTGGAAAAACAAAAAGCCGGTAAAAAACGCATGAAACAAGTTGGTTCTGTGGAAATACCACAAGAAGCTTTCCTGGCCATCCTACAAGTCGACGAGAAATAAATGAACTTGCAATCCATACTGGGCAATTTTGCGCTGATACTTTTCACCTTAACGCTAGTGTCAGGGCTGATCTGGTTTTTAGATAAATTCTATCTGGCACCAAAGCGACTTAAAAATCTACAAGCTGCACTGGCAGAATTTGATGCGCGCAGCGCGCGTCTGACCGAAGAGGGCATCAAGACAGATACGACTGGTCGCCTGGAATTGGTAGAACGCTTTGACAGACAGCCAGCCTGGATCGCTTACACAGGTAGTTTTTTCCCTGTCATAGCAGCAGTCTTTATTTTTCGTTCATTTATCTATGAGCCGTTCAAAATCCCATCAAGCTCCATGGTGCCA
>CAIVDH010000229.1 GCA_903904635.1 uncultured Burkholderiales bacterium
AAAAATAAGGCTCAGTATCTCCGGGCAGTATTTTCTCAGAATCTAATTGCGGTGGGCGTGCCAGCAAGGGATCAGGCAAGGGTGTACTCAAACTGTCAGCCCAGTCACGCGCACTAACCGGACTGGATCCTGCAGCGACCCACGCAATTAAACATACATTTACGAGCCGCCTGAACATCGCATTAACGTTCATGCAGTGCCTCGCGTTGATGCTGCATCAAAGGCGAAAGCACGTATTCGATTACACGACGTGTGCCGGTTTTGATTTCTACATTGACCGCCATGCCGGCCGACAGTGGCAGGTTTTTACCTTCGACAAATATGCTGCTCTTGTCGAGCGTGATTTTCGTGGCATAGATCAGCCCTTTTTTTTCATCTTCAATCGCATCTTGCGACACATGCCGGACTCTGGCTTGGATGGTGCCGTACTTGGTATAGTCAAACGCATCGATCTTGACGGCTGCAATCTGCGCAGTTTTTACGAAGCCCACATCTTTGTTTTCTAAAAACGCTTCTACTTCAATGACGTTTTCTTTAGGAACAATCTGCATCAATGCCTGTGCCGCAGGCACGACACCACCCAGGGTATGCACAATCAACTGCTGCACCGTGCCATCGACTGGTGAAGTGAGCTTCAAGAGTTTGCTGTGTTCCCCTGCGCGGCGTTGGTCTTGCTGCGCAGCGGCGATGATTTTATTCGCATCCGCCATAGCATCGTGCGCTTCCTTGCGGGTTTGCGCGATTAGCGCGGCGCGTTGATTTTTAGCTTCTACTAACTGGCCTTCCAACTCTAATTTAATTTGTTCTTTTTCCAGCCATGCATGCTGCGACACCGTATGATCTGGCAGCAGTGCCTTGAAATCTTCAGCGCGTTGGGTGGCCAAGGGCAGAGCCTGCGCATAGCGTGTGATTTCTCCATCTAGGCGCGTGAGTTTGGCGTAAAAATCACGATACTGGCCATCTAAGTGCTGACTGGCCGCGTTCCATAAAACTGTTGATACGCCAGCCACAGCACCTAATTGTGGTGACTGCAATCTGTCTACTGCAGCAATCATGGCGTTGGCGCGCGCCACTTGTAGCCTGGCTTGTGCAACAGCGTCCTCGGCCTTGTCATGTTCTGCATCGCTACTACTCGAATCTAATTCCATCAACACCTCACCGGCATGCACCTCCTGACCTTCGGTGACATACAAGCCACGCACACTGGCTACATCCACAGAGGCGATGGTTTTAGTACGCGCTGAAGGAATGATTTTCCCGGCGGCGTTAACGACGATATCAATATGGCCAAAAATAGACCACAACAAAACAAATACCACCAAGGCCATCAGTATGCGTGCCGTCCAGCGTAGTGTGAATGATGCGGGCGCTTCTTGTAGCGCAAGGCCAGCGGGTAAAAATTCGGCTTCTTGTTTATTAAAAAAATCAGTACGCATGGTGTGGCGCAATTGCCAGAAATGCGCAAACACGGTGCGGTAGCGGCGTAGTAAATCTTGCCAGGATTGCAGTCGGTGGCGCATGCTCATGCCATGGCTCCCATAGATTTTTGCGGCTGTCGCTGGGCAGACTGCAAGGTATAGAGATGGCTGTAAATGCCATCGGGATTACGCAATAATTCTTCGTGGCTGCCTGCCTCTGCAATTTGTCCGCGCTCCATGACCACAATGCGGTTTGCATCACGCACAGCACTAAGCCTGTGAGCAATGATGAGGACTGTGCGTCCTGCGCAAATTTGCCGCATATTATCTTGGATGATTTTTTCAGATTCGTAGTCCAGAGCGCTGGTAGCTTCATCAAAAATCAGTATGCGCGGATTACAAATTAAGGCACGCGCAATAGCGATACGCTGACGCTGACCGCCAGATAGTCCTGTGCCATGTTCGCCAACCAAGGTATCGTAGCCCTCGGGTAGCTCGCAAATAAAATCATGCGCACCGGCGAGCTTGGCAACGGCAATAATATTTTCTATGGGTAGCGACGGATCAGACAAAGCGATGTTGTCGCGTATGGAACGCGAAAATAACGTATTTTCCTGCAGGACCACGCCGATTTGCCCGCGCAAGGACGCAGTATCAATAATAGCGATGTCCTGACCATCAATGATGACCCGACCACGGTCTGGTACATAAAGCCGCTGTACCAGTTTGGTTAGGGTGCTTTTGCCGGAACCGGAGCGCCCTACTATGCCGATGACTTCGCCGTGTGTAATCTTAAGCTGCACGGCGCGTATTACGTCGGGTGTATCGGGCCGATATCGAAACGATACCTGATCAAATTCAATCACACCTGCAATGCGGGGTATGCGAGTTTTATTGCCTACTACTTCTGTGCGTGCATTTAAAATATCACCCAGACGGCTCATGGAAATACCCACTTGCTGAAAGTCGTTCCACAATTGTGCGAGCCTTAAAATCGGTGACGCGACCTGCCCTGCCAGCATATTAAAGGCAACCAGCTCGCCTACACTCATCTGGTTATCAACAACCAGCGTGGCGCCTAACCACATGATGCATGCTGTCACTAACTTGCTAACCAGTGTCACGCTGCCGCTGGCGATCAAGCCTATGTTGGTGGTGGATAAACCGGCTGATACATAGGCTGCGAGCTGCTTGTCCCAATGCTGTTGCCAGCGCGGCTCAACCGCCATGGCCTTGACCGTATCCATGCCACTTAAGGTTTCAACCAGAAAGGACTGGTTTTCTGCGCTCTTGTTAAATTTATCGTTGAGCTTGACGCGTAATATAGGCGTGAAAATAAATGACAGTGCGAGATAAACCGGAATCGATGCCAACACAATGCATGTCAGCGTAACGCTATACCAAAACATCACCGCAAAAAACACAAATGAAAACAGCAGGTCTATGACCAACGTCATGGCGTTGCTAGTTAAAAATGAACGGATGTTTTCCAGCTCACGTATGCGCGCCACAGAATCACCCACACGCCGCGCCTGAAAATAGCTCACCGGCAGACTCAATAAATGTTCAAATAGCCGCGCACCTAACTCCACATCGATTTTGCTACTGGTGTTGGCAAATACGGCAGTGCGTATGCCTGTCAATATCGCTTCAAAAAAAATCGTCACAATCAAACCGATAGCGATCACGTTTAAGGTTTTCATGGCATGGTTAACCAGCACCTTATCCATCACCACCTGAAAAAACATGGGCGTAACCAAACCTATGATTTGCAGAACCAGCGAAATCAGCAGCACCTCGCTCAGTGTTTTGCGATATTTGATCACAGCAGGAATAAACCAGCTGAAGTCAAACTTGGCCATCTCGCCGGCAAAGCTTGCTTTACTGGTGAAAAAAATTAACGTCCCTGTCCATAGGGCGATAAAACTCTCCATGCTCAGAATTTCAGGCGCACGCCCAGGGTGTTGTAGTAGTACGCGTGCAGGGTTTTGTGCGGTATCGACCTTACCTACCAAAAAATAGTTACCCCCTTTATCTATGCCTATAGCTGGCAATGGTGCGCGCTCCAAGCGTTCGGTGGACTGCTGCACACATTTAGCCGACAAACCAATTTTTTTGGCGGCCAGTAGTATGGTTTGCGTCGTAAAATTTTCGCGCCCGAATTGATGCTGCAACTGCACTGCATCAGCGGCTATGCCATGCAGCTTGGCCATCATCATTAAGCATTGCAGTCCGGTGTTGGGTGTGGGTTGTGCATCAGCGGGTTGGGCAGATGCAGAAAAATAATCTTTACTGGTACTTGTCACGGCAGGGGAAAATTAAGAGGTAAATTAATAAGCACTTAAGCGCACTCGTGCAATATGACGGGCAGTTAAGCGTGAATCACGTGGTAGCAAGCAAGAGACACTGGGTTCCGGCCTGCGCCGGAACGACGGTAGCGTTTTAGGTTTAGGCGCTTTCCACACACCTACCGTCATTCCGGCGTAGGCCGGAATCCAGTGACTTGCTCATGCACGCTCAAAGGGGCAAACGCAAAACAGCCGAGATTCATAAGCCGTCGTGCGCCTATCGCCGATCGCAAATCTAATATCACAAAATAAGCATGAAATGCTTAATGCGTCACCGCCAACAGCACTTGCCCATTACTGGTTTGACCGTTCTTCCAACTCGTCTCCGCTGCCGATGGTGGCGCAAACGCCGCCATCGCCTGCACCAGCTTTTCCACATCGGTGTTGTACATGGTCAGACCATCTGCAGTCTGTATGCGCTCGACCTGATTATCTTTGCCGGAAGTGCCGCCCAAGTACCATTCTTTGATGATGATTTTATCGGTCGTACCCATGATATTAATTTGCAGGTTATTACCTACATGCGTAAACCAGAGGTTGTTTTGATTAATGTTAGTCAGTCGCAGTACATCCATGCTGCCCTCTGACGCATCGCTATCGGCGATCGTATCCTGACCATCGCCTAAGCCAAACACGTAGGTGTCGTTACCTGCACCACCGGCTAACGTATCGTTACCTTTACCACCCGTTAAAACGTTATCACCACGATTGCCATTGATGATGTTGTCGAGATCATTACCGGTACCGTTAATATTTTCTTCCCACAGCTTGATAGGATCGATGGTGTAAATCGCATAGGCACCCGCAACATTGGCATTGGCACGGAAATCATCGATGGACACATAGCGTGTCATATCGCTGACTTTGCCGCGACCCGAGTCGGCTATATAGAAGCCGTTAATATTGCCGGTGGTAGCATCGACGGCAACACCGGTCACCGTCACCACATGATTAACGCCGCCATTATCGAGATAGCCGCTGTCACCCCACAACTTGCCGGCATTCAGACCTATGATCACACCGCGTCCGCCTCGTATGAGGTTGGCGATGGCCTGTTCGTTATAGCCCATCACGATGCCATTGCGTATGCCGTAGTTGCTCAGCAAAGCCTGCTGACCAATATAGTTGGAGCCGCCGCGCTGATAATCCGTCTTGGTCGCATCTGTCACACACCAGTTGTTATCTATCGCCGTTTGGACTACCTGCGCTTCAGATAGCGCTTGATTGGCCTGGGTGCTGAGATTGGCAATCGCTGTCAACGCACATGTGCCCGCATAGCCTTGCACGGCATTACCTTGCATGTAGTCCAGCTCAAATGCCTTGGGATAGCCATAAACTAAAATATTGACGCCATCGGCAATGCCTTTTTCTGCTTTGGAGAAGTCCAGCAGCGTGAGGTTCTCGATATTGGCTTCCAATGTATAGCTGATGCTGCTGTTAACCGTATCGGTACCTTCATCAGCCAACTCAACTGCGCGGTCACCTGCGTTGTCGACATAGTAGGTATCGTTACCGAGCCCACCGAGCATGGTGTCAGCACCGGTTACGCCATCGAGGATATTGTTATCATTGTTACCGATGATTTTATTGTTGAGACTATTACCAGTACCGTTGTAAGCACCGCCTGCAGCCAGACGCAGTTCTTCTATGCCGGCGTTGAGAATGTAATTGGTGCTGGCGATAACGGTGTCATAGCCTTCGTTTGCTTGTTCAAGGATGACGTCATTGACGCTATTGACGATATAAGTATCGTCGCCTTTGCCGCCTTCCATGCTGTCGGCACCGGCACCACCGTTTATGTAGTCGTTACCCGAGCCACCTATAATGGTGTCTTTACCTGCGCCGCCGTAAAGAAGATTATTGTCAGATACGCCGGCATTGAGTGCCGTTTCATTGTTGGCAGCACCGCCGACGATCAAGTCGTCGCCCGCGCCACCGTAGATGACGTCATCCCCTGCGCCGCCAAACAGACGGTCATCGCCATCTTCGCCGTTGAGCTGGTCATTGCCATCACCGCCTTGTAACTCATCATTACCCACTCCACCCGATAGTTGATCGTCGCCTAAGCCGCCAATCATCAGATCATCACCCGCACCACCGAACATGGTGTCGTTGTCGGTTTCACCGGCAGCCAGTGTCTGTTTCGTGTCATTGAAAGGTGTGAAGCCGAGCATGATGTCGTTGCCCTCACCACCCCACATTTTGTCGTCACCCACATCGCCAAACATTTTGTCGGCACCAGTGCCGCCGTCCATGATGTCGTTACCCTTGCCGCCACTGACTTCATCATCACCGGCACCAGCAAAAATTGTATCGGCACCGTCACCGCCCATGACCAAATCATTGTCTGCGCCGCCATCCATATAGTCATCGCCCAGCCCACCCCACATCTGGTCAGCGCCATTGCCTCCTAACATGTTGTCATTGTCGGTTTCACCGGCTGCCAGTGTTTGCTTTACTTCGTTATTGCCTGTGAAGCCCAACATGATGTCGGCACCATCACCCCCCACCATGGTGTCATTACCGACTTGACCAAATAGTTTGTCGTCGCCTACGCCACCATCAAGCAAATCATTACCCTCGGCACCCTGAATTTCGTCGTTGCCTTCTTCGCCGTAGAGTTTGTCATCTCCGGCGTAACCAAACACTGTATCGCTGCCCGTACCGCCCCAGACAGAGTCATTGCGTAAACTGCCGCCTACCATGTCGTTACCGCCGCCAGCGTAAAAATTCAGTACCTTGCTCAGATTAAAATAAATACCGTTGTAAGCCGAGTAGTAATTAATATCGAAACTGTCACTGCCTTCGGTGCCGACCATGTTCAGCTGGTTGCTGGAAATTTTAACCATCGAAGCAGACCAGACTATCCATTGATCGTAACTGATGACAAAAACATTATCGGTGTTACGCAGCCCAGCGTAGTTACTCGCAAGTGCGACGGGTGCGACCACACTATTAACAGGTGCAGTAGCGGTGCTTTGCGCGACGGTGCGATAGTTAGCATTACCCGAGGTGTAATAGCCGTAGTCGCTGTAACGTATGCTACTAAGACCTACCGCAGCGAGTGCGACAGTCAAGGTTGTTAATTCATTGGCGCTAGTTGTCGTCTGATTGAGTATGCCGTCTTCATTGAGATCGCTCCAGGCAGTCAAGCCGTTTAGTTCTGCCCCACTGAGTTTGCCATCTGCGTTGGTGTCAAATGCTGCGAGTTGTACTGATGAGAGGCCAGCATTGGTGCTATTTAAAACACGGAAGGTTTTGTTGGCAATCGAGGTAGCGGCATCTAAGCCGGCGGATTTGCTTTCGTAGAAAGCGCCTATGGGATCAAGATCTAACCAGTTGTATTTAGGGATGGGGCAAGATAAGGAATTGTCGCTGACTAATTGCGCGGTTGACCAGTCGGTATAGCTATTCCAGAAACCAGATCCAAGCTGACCAACTCTATAAAGATTTTGTATCTGCTTATCCGCATCAAACAAACTATTCTGGTTAGCGCCGCTATTGATAAATTTATCTATAACACCATCATTATTGATATCGACAACAATACTTAATGCATCTGATACACCATCACCGTTTGAGTCAATTTCCGTATAGATTGTTTTTTTGTCTGAGCCGATAATAGATTTTTCTTTATAAATTGGATTTCCAGAATCATCGTATGAAGTAATTTCA
Source organism: uncultured Burkholderiales bacterium (assembly GCA_903904635.1). Classification (GTDB taxonomy): domain Bacteria; phylum Pseudomonadota; class Gammaproteobacteria; order Burkholderiales; family Burkholderiaceae_D; genus Pernthalerella. The sequence goes on from CAIVDH010000229.1 coordinate 7,442, forward strand.
CTAACAGTATTCCCAGAGGAATCAATATAGCTATTTTCTGCAGCTAATTGTCCAAATTTATCAACCACATCTGACGGCCCACCTATTGAATTAGTATTATCAATTTCGTTTGACCCACTACCAGTTAGGCCTCCAACATAGCTATTAAATGTACTCGGATCTTTTCGATATTGAATTTGGCTAGCAGAAAATCCAACGCCACCAGTAGTCTTACCTTCAGCAACAGGCGTATTTCCTGTTAATACTTCAAAATGTAAATGAGGGCCGGTACTTCTTC
>CAIVDH010000230.1 GCA_903904635.1 uncultured Burkholderiales bacterium
CGCCATCTTCCTTGAGTACCCATCAGCCTGGCGGGTCTGCTGATGCGCAGCATGCCCCTCAAGCTGAGCCTGCTCTTATCGTCGACCCGGCAGATAAGAAAAATAATATTGATGCTAAGAATAATCCGGCAAACACAGTAAAGCCTAAAGAAAAAGAACCATTAACCCCCAAAAAAAATAACTGAAGCGCTATCGCTGTATGTCAGATTTTTTGTATGGCCGTAAGCATGCCGTCCCCAAGCGCTATTTTGTCGTACCACCTTGCAGCACCGAGCACTAATAAAAAAATTAACGGACGAATGCATCATGATGAATAAATTTGCCTGCTGCTTCATCGGGATAGTCTGCTTTGTAAATAGTGCTGGTGCTGACAGTGCCGCGCCGATTTCTATTAGCGAGCTTGATAAAAGCGTCGTGCGTATTATCGTATTTGATGCAACCAATAATCCGGTATCTTCAGGTTCAGGTTTTATTGTAGCCAATGGCATAGTCGCCACCAATCACCATGTCATCGAAGAGGCGCACAGTCTGAAAGTATTGCGCAAAAATGGTGATTCATTTGATGAATACGAAGGCTCGGTAAGTTGGAAATCTCCGCAAATCGATCTTGCTTTAATTAAAGCGCCGAGTCTGACTGGGCAATCGGTGCGCATCGCTACCATCGCTCCTACAAAAGCGCAGGAGGTGATTGCGTTTGGATTTCCTGGTGTGGCTGACGACATCGCCACTGAAAATTTTGCTGAATCCACGATCACCAAAGGCGTGATAGGGCGGCTGGTGAAGGCACGCTTTATAGAAAATGCGTCCAAATTAAATCTGATCCAGCATAGCGCGCAGATAAATCGTGGCAATAGTGGTGGCCCGCTATTTAATCAATGTGGTGCGGTCATTGGCATCAACACCTTAAAGGCGCTGGGCTCAGTTGAAACCGTAGAAGATAAAACGATCGTTAACTCTTCCGAGGGTGTGTATTGGGCGGTATCGTCTATTGAGCTGGTTGCTATTTTAAAATCACAGCAAGTGGAATTTTCTGATGTAAACACGATTTGTGTGCCGACTAGCGGCCCGATTGATTATCAGGAGTTGCAGAAAAATTCTGATTCAAAATTGCCGCTAGTGATACTGATGATCGTCATCGCAGGCAGCGTTATATTTTTTGGCGTCAGGCTGGTACAGAAAAAACAATCTGAAACTGCGCAGCCCGTCTCCAAGACAGCGCATCAACATGAAAATAACCAGCCACGGTTGGCAGATGTGCCAGCGCCTGAGAGTGCAGAATGGATTTTGAGTGGCGTACTACAAGATGGCGGCAGCGTGCGTTTTGTATTGAATACACGCGCATTCAAAAATAAATCAAGCTTGCTGCTAGGGCGAGATGCAGGCAGTTGCGATCTGGTGATTGATGATGCGTCAGTCTCGCGCAGACACGCACATATAGAATTACACGCCAATAAATTAACGTTACAGGATCTGGGTTCTAAAAATGGGTCTTTTGTGAATGAGACGAATAGTCGTGGCATGCCGATTGCGATTACTACGCCATGCACACTGACTATAGGTAATGTGAAGCTCAGAGTTGTGAAAACCTGAACGGGCGAACCTTGCTATTTTTTAGCATTGTTGGATTTGAGTGCTCAAACGATTTTTCCCCCCTGCCTGCGCCGGAACGACTTTTGAGATTTAGACGCGCTCAACACTACTACCGTCATTCCGGCGCAGGCCGGA
>CAIVDH010000231.1 GCA_903904635.1 uncultured Burkholderiales bacterium
AAAGAAGTAAATCGTCTCACCGCGTGTGATGCCATGACGGGTTGGTGCCACATCGATTTTGACTTTGTTCTTGGCCATGATGTCGGCTGCTTTCAACACGTCATGCCATGAATCGAGGAAGAATGAAATGTGATGTATGCCGGCTTTAGGGCCGCCTACAAAAGCGATGTCGTGCGGTGTGTTGGTACGGGTCAGCCAGGTTGCTGCCTGAATCACGCCGCCTGGGCCCACCATGACTTGCTCAACCAGATAAAAATCCAACGCCTTGATCAGAAACTCGGTGTTCTCTGCAACCTTGTTGACACCTGTTTCAGGATTTAATTCACACATCAGCAAAGCATGATCGAGCCAGTGTGCGCCAGCGCCAGTGATATTGTCTGGCCATGGATCTGGATTGGTGGTGCCGACTTCGGTACCGACATATTCCTTGGTTGCGTACAAACGCATTTCATGGCTGCTAGGCAGTTTGAATTGCAGCATGCGGCCAGTAGCAGGCAACGCACCTTCAGGCAGTTCAGTGACTTTAATGCCGTAGGCTTCTATGCGCGCTTTGAGTTCATCCAGGTCGCTTTCTTTTTCAACTTTGTAAGCGATATGATTCATGCCGGCCTGATCCGATGGCGTCAGGATCACGGAATAGCGATCCCATTCATCCCAGCATTTCAGATAGACGTTACCGGATTTATCTTCCATCGTGACTTTCATGCCCAGCACATCACGGTAATGTTTTACGGCAGCTTCCATGTCCATTACCTTCAGACTTGCATGCCCGATACGCATCACACCCATTTTTGTCTCCTTATTATTTCGTTATTGCAGGTGGGGTGGCCTGCCCGGGAAACCCCTTGGAAAACGGTTTAATCATCTTGCCGGCGACTTCCAGTGTCACCTCGCAAGTTGGCCCCACTCTGCATGCGAGTGTGTAGCCTTGTGCTTCTTCTTCTGCGCTGACATGCGCGCGACTAACAGGGCCCAGCACTTCCGTTTTGCCATTGATGACGCGAATTTTACAAACCCCGCAACCACCATTGACGCAACCTGCCGGTATGCCTTTGCGCCCCAGACGCAACATGCCTTTCAACAAACTCTCACCGATGGCGCATGGATAGCATTCACCGGTTTGTTCTATCTTGACTTGTACCTTGGGACGAAAGTCAAACATCGCTCACTCGTCTACACACGCTTGAAAAAAGCACTGCGCGGCTTGGATGCATCGGCTGCAGTAATGAATTTTTCTGCATACATATCGCGCTCATACAAGCGTCCCTGCATCAGCGTAGACAGACATGCTTCTATCATCACCGGCGGACCGCACATATAGGCCTTGTGTCCGGCAAAATCACCTTTAAAATAATCTTTGGCGGCTTCATGCACATAGCCTTTCTGGCCATCAAAGCCGCTGGCGTCCTCGCTTAATGCCGGCACATAACTAAAGTTGGCGTGTTGTGCTGCCAGCGCTTTGAATTCGGCGTCGTAATACAGCTCAGCCAGATTGCGCTGTCCATACACCAGGGTGATGTGATGTTTATAGCCTTGCGCGAGCAAATCCAAAATCATGGAACGCGGACTGGATAAACCTGAACCACCGGCCATGAAAATAATCGGCGCCTCTTCCGAGGTGCGCACAAAGAAACGACCATAGGGGCCTGAGATGCGTAATGCATCACCGACTTTCAAAACATTGTGCAAATAAGCGGTACCAGTGCCACCCTCAACAATACGCACATTAATTTCCAGCTCGCCTGTGCGGGCAATCTCTTCAGGTGAATTCGCGATCGAAAACGGACGACCACCTTCCACGCCCGGCATAATCAGTTGCACATACTGACCGGCCTGAAAATCTATAGGGTGATTGAGTTTTAACCAGATACCTTTGATGGTAGGTGTCAGCGTTTCGATACGACTAACGGTAGTCTCGAAATCTTCAACCGGAATAATGCGTGCATCAGGATCATCTTCAATATCGGCTTCAACGGTGACATCACTTTCCAGCGTGGCACAGCAGGCCAGTGTCTTGCCTTCGTCACGTTCAAAATCCATTAATGCAAACGGATTTGATACACCCTGATCGACATTGCCACTGACTATCTGCACCTTGCAAGTACCGCACAAGCCATGACCACATGCATGCGGAATATAAATACCCTGACGCAGTGCTGCGTCGAGTATGGTTTGTCCGTCTTCGACTTCTATGGTCGCGCCTATCGGTTCTATCGTCAGTAGCTGAGACATGATGTAAATTTAATGAAAAAATGAGGATTAAAAAGCCTGACGGCCACCGCCTAAAATCATGCGACTGCCCTCAAGGGCAGGCGTACGAAAACGGATGAGCGTTTTGTGGCCCAGACCATGCTGCTCCAGTGATTTGCCCACATCAGGTATGAAGCGTTTGTCTGAGTTAAACCACTGCGTACGCTTCCAGTCGATATCTTCAAACTCGGGATGCTCGCCATATAAATCCGGCAGCACATCCCGTATCAGCGCACCAAAAGGTAAAGTGGGCGGCAACGGCACGCACAAAGGTGCAGCAAACATCAAATGGTTTTCCCAGGACAAGAAAATCAAACGCTTGCCATAAAACAGACTTTCATCATCTTTCTGACGAATTGGATAATCACCAATCGCCACCATGATGTCTTGTGTTGTGCCAACCGCCATCATTACGCTCCCTTATCGCCAGACTTCGCGCGACCACTCCATTTTGCGAAATGTTCGCGGTCATCACTGGTGGCGAAATCGCCGTTGTCCTGACCACCGTTGATGCCGTAGTAGCGAATTACTTCACGTACCGGGCTGTCGCCAGGTGAAGCCGGGTTGATATCGTCCGGATAGCAGGAGCCCTGATAAATCTGATGCACTGGCAACCATGCCTGTACATATTTTTTCGGCTCATGCTCGAAGATCTCGCAGCAATGGTCACTGCAGAAATGATATTTCTGTTCGAGGTAATTGGTTTCACGGAAGGCGATCTGTGTTGCATCGCCCTGCTCGGTAAACAGCATCGGCACCTGGCAGACCTGGCACAGCATAGGCAGTACCTGGTTATACCAACGGCCATCTTTGCCTTCGGCTTCTTTGCCCCAATGCTCAAGACGCTCGCGATAATGCTTGTCGAAGGTGTCTGGATATTTGCTGGACAACCAGTCGAGTTCGTCCTTGCTTGGTATCCATGTATGGAATGCCGCTGCGTGGCCGTATTGATAGAACGTTGCCCATGCCTGATGACTGATGTGATCTTTGCCTTCGCATGCCTGCTCCCAGCCCTTAGGCTTGCGTATGCCGTAGCGTGCCAAATCATCAAACAAGGCGCCGCCATTCGATTCTGCGTACATCTCCCATGCTTCTTTCCAGCTCATGACACGCTTAGGCAGCA
>CAIVDH010000232.1 GCA_903904635.1 uncultured Burkholderiales bacterium
GCTGAGAAAAGCGCGATATAAGGTCGAATAGATAAATTAGTCAGGTTGACTTACCGATCTTATGGGCTATAATCTCGCCTTCTTTTGGCCCACGTGGCGGAATTGGTAGACGCGCATGGTTCAGGTCCATGTGCCGCAAGGTGTGGGGGTTCGAGTCCCTCCGTGGGCACCAAGTCAAAAGAAAAAGTTCGCGCAAGCGAGCTTTTTTTTTGCCCTCGAGTAAAGCGCCTGCGCGCTTTGCGGGAGGGACTCGAAAGCAATGGCTTGCAAGCCATTGCGGGGTCGCGGCACGTGACCGAGGCAAATTTTTTTATTTAATCGATTCACAATCCATCCAAACTGCAATATTTCGCCTAAGATCTCAAGCTTTCGCCATCTACGCAGCCTCACGATGAACTTCTGGAAAAAATCCAGCTTTTTTGTATTTCGCTCGACCGTCACGCAAACACTTGCGATTTCGCTATTGCTTTTGAGCTTGTACAACTGGCGCTTTTGGGAAGTGACGATCGCTGCCTTTGCTGGCAAGTCTAGTGGATTGCTGTTTCTGGTTTCATTGCTGACCGTGCTCGTGCTGCTGCATACGATTTTTTTACTGCTGATACCGGATCGCCGCTTACTCAATATTATCGCCAGTGCTCTATTTGTGATTTCAGCGATTGCAGCCTATGCCGCTGACAGTTATGGCACGCAGATAGATGCTGACATGATCCGCAATATCGTTCAGACCGATCAGCGTGAAGCATTTGCACTGTTTAACTTTCGATTTGTAATGTATGTGCTCTTAATTGGGCTCATACCAATAACGCTGCTCTGGAAGACTCGTGTAGTGCAATTAAGCTGGCAGCGCGCAATTGTGCATCGCGTTGGCTTTATTGTGATTGCCTTGTTGATTGTCATGGGTCTGATTGCTTTGCAGTCAGCTCACTATGCGCTGTTCATACGCGAGCATAAAAATCTGCGCTTCTGGCTCATCCCGGGCAGCACCTTGAACGCAAGCTTTCATTATGTGAAGGGGTTGGCGCCTGCTGCGGCTGATTTGCCATTTGAACCAGCTCCGCCTACTAGCAGGCTCGGCAATGTGAGTCATATAAAAAATCCCAAGCCACTACTACTGTTTTTGGTGGTGGGAGAGACCGTGCGTGCGGCAAATGTGCAACTAGGCGGCTATGCGCGCGCGACTACTCCGCTGTTGTCGGATATGTCCGATGTGTTTTACTTTAATAATGTCTGGTCTTGTGGAACAGCCACAGCTATCTCACTGCCATGCATGTTCTCACCTTTGGGTCGCACCGCATTTGATCCTGCTCGCGCCGAACAGTCAGCTGGGCTACTTGATGCATTGGCTGCATCCGATGTAGAACTGGAATGGCGCGACAATAATTCTGGTAGCAAAGGAGCCGGTAGCAGAATCAAAAACATAGAAGATTTTCGTGCACGCTCGCCTACACTTTGCAATGATGCTTCTTGCTTTGACGAGGTGATGCTGGAAGATCTGCCACAGCGTATTGCAAACATCAAAATAGATACCACCATCGTCTTTCATCAAATGGGCAGTCATGGTCCAGCCTATGCAAAGCGGTATCCAGAACGCTTCAATGTTTTTACACCCGTATGCAAAACCAATCTGCTTAATGAGTGCAGCCGGGATGAGATACGCAATGCTTACGACAACACGATTCTCTACACCGATCACAATCTGGCGCGCCAAATATCGCTGCTGCGCAAATTCTCTTCACGATTCGACAGCATGCTGATTTATGTATCAGATCATGGTGAATCCTTAGGTGAAAAAGGATTGTATTTACACGGTGCGCCGTATCTGTTTGCACCGGATGAGCAAAAGCACGTGCCGTTTTTAATCTGGATGTCTGAGGGTTATAAAGTCAGGCGCAAACTCTCCGATAGCTGCCTGCGACAGACACTTGCGCGCGAATTTTCACATGACAATCTCTACAGCACGGTACTGGGAGCGATGGAGCGTCGCAATAGTGTGTATCAGTCCAATATGGATATGCTGGCCGCTTGTAGTGGCAAGTCTGCTTCTGCCATTACGGTAATCAAGCGATGATCAGGGACGATCAAGGTGCAGCGTTGAGGGTGCCTAGATTGGCAGGCGTGAGTGTGTCGTAGGTTTCGAATGGCTGATGTATCCAAGGGCTATCAGGCAAGTATTCGAGGTAATAATCAGGACGCTCTACCGACACCGCCTTATACCAAATAACTGCAGACCTGACTTCGGTGAC
>CAIVDH010000233.1 GCA_903904635.1 uncultured Burkholderiales bacterium
AAACTCGCTACTTATCCAGGCATCAAAATTGTTGGTGACGTTGCCGGTATGTGGACCGATCAAGTTGCGCAGTCAGAAGTGCAAAAATGGTTGGCAACGAACCCCGGTCAGTTGGATGGCATCATCGTACAGTCGGCTTCTGAGTTGGGTGTGCTGCGCGCACTGCAGCAATCAGGACGCAAAATGATTCCGATTACGATTGGTGAAAACATCGGTGCATTATGCTACTGGAAAAATAATCCTAAATTCGTTAGCGCATCGTTTGTCGCATGGCCGCCAGGTGATGATTTTGAACTCTCATGGAACATCATGATGCGCACGCTTCAAGGTCAGGGTCCGAAGATGCAGTCTGTATTGGTTGCGCCGAAAAAGCTTACCCATGCGGACGTTGTAAAGGCCTTACCTAATTGCAGCGAAAGTTCAGACAAGTTCCTTAACATTGGTATTGCACAATGGGGTGGCAAAGATAATCTGGACCAATTCTTCCTGCGCCCGGCTGACCCAGAAAAATTTAAAAAATAATATTTTCTGATAAACGTAATGCAATCTGCACTCAGTCAGCCGACTGCTGTTAAGCACAAGATCATGCCCGCCGCATTTGCGGTAGGCGGGATCTCGGTTGTCGGAGTGCGCAAGTCATTTGGTATCACCAAGGCGCTTGATGGTTGTACTTTTCATGCTTCCCTTGGTGAGATACATGCAATTTTTGGTGGTAACGGCTGCGGTAAAAGTACGCTGGCCAAAGTAATTTCAGGTGTGCTGCCCGTTGATGCTGGCCATGTTTCAATCTTAGGTAAAACGCCTACCATGCCCCATGAGGCGCGTGATATTGGCATTGCCACAGTATTTCAAGAAGTCCTAGTCGCTGACGAATGTTCTATCGTCGATAATTTATTTTTAGGCGCAGACCGTTTATGGTCGCGCTCGATGTCTTCATCAGAAAAACTCAAATCAGCCAGAGCTTTGATGGAAGATTTAACCGGACAGGAGATTAATCCGGAATTATTAGTCGGCGCATTGCCGCTCGGCTTAAAGCAATGGATTACGATAGGCCGCGCATTATTGCGCAAGCCAAAAATATTAATACTCGACGAGTCCTCTGCGGCATTGGATCTGGATTCAACCGAAAGACTGTTCGCCAAAATTCGTGAACTGCGTGACCAGGGGTCGGCAGTCATTATGGTGACTCACCGGATTGCCGAAATGATTCGGATCTGCGACAAAGTTACTGTGCTGCGTGACGGTCGTGATGTTGGCATACTCGTTAAAGAGCAAATCACGGAAAAAAATCTGATTGCGCTCATGACAGGTAAAACAGATTCATCTTCAGGTGAGAAAAAAGCGGTTCAGTTACAAACTGATGCGTCCATCGTTATGCGTGCGAGCGCATTAAAAATCTGGCCTAAGAGTAAAGAAATCGATTTCCGCCTGCATGCTGGAGAAATCGTTGGTATAGCTGGCCTCGATGGACATGGCCAAAGTGAATTTGTAAAAGTATTGGCAGGTGTTGATAAGCCCATCACGTCGTTGCCGCAGATTGCCAGCCTGCAAGGCGGATACGAAGATGTGCGTGGTTTAGAAGATGCCGTGCGACGAGGAATTGCTTATGTATCGGGCGACCGCAAGCGCGAAGGGATATTCGCCAATCTCAGCATCTTTGAAAATCTGACGATTCCACTTTATTGGCGTAAGTCTGGCGGCGGCAAATTGGGCATCATCGACTGGAAAGCATTATTTGCGATCTTTCAATGGGAACGTGAGCGTCTGTCCATACGCATGGGTGAGCATACGAATAAAATCACGTCGCTCTCCGGTGGTAACCAACAAAAAGTGTTGATCGGTCGGGCCTTCTCCCTAAATCCCAATATTCTGATCTTGAATGATCCTGCGCGCGGTATTGATATCGGTGCCAAATCAGAGTTGTACAGCCACTTGAGAAATTTTTCTGAGAGCGGGAAAAGTGTGGTGTACATGTCCAGTGAGATTGAAGAGCTAATTGGTTTTTGTTCGCGTGTGATTGTTTTCCGTAATGGCAGCATCTTTGATCAATTCACTGGTAGCGATATCAATCGCATCAATATTCTTGCGGCCATGTTTGGGCAATCAACGACCCATCAACAATCTGAGCAAGCTTATGGTGATGCGCTGCAGTCAGAAGTGCGCCGCACCACTCCGCATCAAGAGATACCGTTTATATTGCGCTCGGATGCTTTTGCTGATGGTGGCGAGATTCCGATGCGCTACGCTGAAAAAAATAATATGTCCCCTAAGCTGGATTGGACTGAGCCGCCAGTTGGTACTCGTAGCTTTGCGTTGGCCGTGACTGATCCGGACTTGCCCGCAGCGTTTAATTTTCCCAGATCATTTGCGCACTGGATGATCTACAACATTCCGTCGGTGGTAACAGGCTTGCCAGAAGGCGCTAGTCCGCGCGGCATCTTGCCTGCAGGTGCGCGTGAACTCAACAGCGATTTCGTGACATTCAACATTCCCGGCTATGGCAAAGGCTATGGCGGTCCATGGCCGCCCGACACTTCACACCGTTACAACTTTACGCTTTATGCATTGAAGGTGGAAAAGTTGGATTTGCCAGATGACGCTGATTATGTGGAATTCGTCAAAGCGGTATTGCCTGTGACGATACAGAGCACCAATCTGATGGGATGTTATGGACCGGCAGTCGATCCATTGCCAACTGGGTGAGATTTTTAAGAGCAGAGTTTTTTATGGGTAGCAGTATTTTTAGTTGCAGGTTCCGAAGGAGGTGAGAACGATGACAAGATACACAAAATTGACAGAGCTCGATGTTGAGTGGATAGGGAAATGGGCCAGAAAAGTCAATGACGATAAGGTTCTGAAAGTCATAGGGCGATTTTTTGATGCCAATTTCGTAATCGGAGTTGATGATCAGGATTTCATTATTCAGGTCCGTGGCGGCAAAATTGAAATGGTGGCAAACGAGATTCACGCCAACATGATGGGCTGGCAATTTGCATTGCGTGCACCTGCG
>CAIVDH010000234.1 GCA_903904635.1 uncultured Burkholderiales bacterium
CCGGCCTGCGCCGGAATGACTTTTGAGATTTGGGCGCTTCCCACTCTACTACCGTCATTCCGGCGCAGGCCGGAATCCAGCGACTTTCAAACGATCATTGATTGCGGAATCTTTTTTTCTTAAGTGCCTGGCAATCAGCACAACCCGCGCATTAACTTTTAATGCGCGCCGCCAGCTCACCAATAATGCCGCGCCTGAATGCAAGCACACACACGATAAAAATCAGTCCGGTCACCATCGTCACGGATTCACCGATGGTGTTAAACCATTCTATGTTTGTCACGCCTGCCAGCCAGGTACCAAAATCACCGAGCTTGTTTTCCAGTGCAATTATAATGATGGCGCCAATAATAGGGCCGGCCAATGTGCCCATGCCGCCTACTAAAGTCATCAACACCACCAGTCCCGACATGGACCAATGCACATCAGTCAGGGTGCCAAAGCCCAGCACTAATGATTTCAATGACCCGGCAAGCCCAGCCAGCGCAGCAGACAACACAAACGCCAGCAACTTGTAGCGATCCACATCGTAGCCCAGTGAAATCGCACGCGGCTCATTTTCACGCACTGCTTTCAATACCTGACCAAACGGAGAATGAATCACGCGCACGATCAGTAAAAACGCAGCAATCACAATCGCCAAAACGACGTAATACATCGTCATATCATTTTTCAGATCGATCATGCCGAGCAAGCTGCCACGCGGTATGGATTGCAGACCATCTTCGCCACCGGTAAACGACGCTTGCAAAAAAACAAAAAACAGCATCTGCGCCAAAGCCAGCGTGATCATGGTGAAATAAATACCCTGCCGCCGTATCGCCAACCCACCCATCAACAATCCCAGCAGCGCGGCAAAACCTGTACCCAGCAGCAAACCGATTTCAGTTGGCACGCCCCACACTTTGAGTGCATGACCAGCGATATAAGCGGCCCCACCAAAAAATGCGGCATGACCAAATGAGAGCAGACCCGTAAAGCCTATTAATAAATTAAATGCGCACGCAAACAAGGCGAAGCATAAAATTTTCATTAACAACACCGGATACAACACATATGGTGCAGCCAGCGCAGCAATCAGCATCGCTGCATAACCTAATTTTTTCATCATCTCGCCCGACTCCTTATTTCTCACGGCCAAACAGGCCAGCGGGGCGTATCAGTAATACGATCGCCATGATTATGAATACCACTGTGGCCGACAACTCCGGATAGAAAACACGGGTCAGTCCTTCAATCACGCCCAGCCCTAGGCCGGTGATGATAGAACCCAAAATAGAGCCCATACCACCGATGACCACCACGGCAAACACCGTGATGATCAGGTTTGATCCCATCAGCGGCGATACTTGCAAAATCGGCGCAGCGAGCACGCCAGCAAAGCCAGCCAATGCCACACCAAAGCCATAAGTGAGTGTCACCATTAACGGCACATTGATACCGAATGCTTCCACCATTTTCGGATTTTCCGTACCTGCGCGTAGGTACGCACCAAGCCGGGTTTTTTCTATGATGAACCAGGTCGCCAGACAGACCGACAACGAAGCCACCACCACCCACGCACGATAGTTAGGCAAAATCATGAAACCTAAATCGGTTGCGCCACTCAATAATTCAGGCACCGAATAAGGCTGACCAGAGACGCCATAGAAAGAACGGAACACGCCTTCCAACATCAGCGTAATACCGAAGGTCAGCAGCAAGCCATATAAATGATCCAGCCGGTATAGCCAGCGCAGCATGGTTTTTTCTATCACGATGCCAAACAAGGCAACCAGCAGTGGCGCGACCAACAACATGACCCAGTAATTAATACCGAAATATTGCAGGCCCATCCAGGCCAGAAATGCACCCATCATGTAGAGCGCACCATGCGCAAAATTAATCACATTGAGCAGGCCGAAGATCACCGCCAGTCCCAGCGAAAGCATCGCATAGAACGAACCATTAACCAGACCCAGCAGTAGTTGCCCCATTAAGGCAGAAGTAGGGATGCCAAAAATTTCCATTGTTCAGACTCCCAGCAATTCATTCAGCACCGACATTTTTTCATTGAGCTCACTAGCGGCAAACTGCTCAACGATTTGTCCGTGTTCCATTACATAAAACCGATCCGCCAGCGGCGCGGCAAAACGGAAGTTCTGTTCCACCATGACGATGGTGTAGCCCTTGGCTTTTAGCGTCAGTATCATGCGCGCTAAGGCTTGCACGATCACCGGCGCCAGACCTTCTGAAATTTCATCCAGCAGCAGCAGCCTTGCACCAGTGCGCAAAATACGCGCCACTGCCAGCATCTGCTGTTCACCGCCAGACAAGCGTGTACCCTGACTATCGCGACGCTCCGCCAGATTCGGGAACATCTGATAAATCTCTTCCACCGACATACCCTGCGCAGTTTTTGACACCATAGGTGGCAGCAGCAGATTTTCTTCCGCAGACAAAGAAGAAAAAATCGCCCGCTCTTCCGGACAATAGCCCACACCCAGATGCGCTATACGATAAGTAGGCATCTGTATTGATTCAACGCCATTGATTTTTATCGACCCCTGACGCCGTCCGGTCAGACCCATGATGGCGCGCATCGTCGTGGTACGACCAGCGCCATTGCGGCCCAGCAGCGTGACCACTTCACCCTGCTCCACCGACAAATTCACATCATGCAAAATATGCGACTCGCCGTACCAGGCTTGCAGATCGCGGATTTCTAATGCCTTGCTCATTAGTGCGCCCCTTCCAGTACGTCGGTCGTGCCCATATAAGCTTCCAGCACCTGCGGATTTTTTGACACGGTCTGATAATCCCCCTCTGCCAGTACCGCACCGCGCTGCAAGACAGAAATATGATCGCAAATGCCCGACACCACACTCATGTTGTGTTCAACCATTAGAATCGTGCGTCCCTTGGATACTTTCTTAATCAGATCCGTCACGCGCCTGACATCTTCATGGCCCATGCCCTGCGTGGGTTCATCTAACAACATCAGCTCAGGCTCCATCGCCAGCGTCGTGGCAATCTCTAATGCACGCTTGCGGCCATAGGGCAGATCAACAGTAATGCTATGGGCGAATTCAGACAAACCCACTTCTTCGAGCAATTGCATGGCGCGCTCATTTAATTGATTCAGGGTTGCCTCGCTGCGCCAGAAATGAAATGAAGTACCCAGCTGCCGCTGCAAACCGATGCGCACATTTTCCAGCACAGACAAATGCGGAAAAACTGCCGAGATTTGAAATGAGCGAATAATGCCATTGCGTGCTATCTGCGCCGGCTTGGCATGGGTAATGTCACGGCCATTGAAAAAAATATTCCCCGAGCTGGGCACCAGAAATTTCGTCAGCAAATTAAAGCAGGTGGTCTTACCGGCACCGTTAGGGCCGATCAGCGCATGTATATGCCCGCGCTGCACGCGCAAATTGACATCATTGACCGCCACAAAGCCTTTAAACTCGCGCGTTAGATTTTTTGTTTCCAGGATGACGTCTGCCATCATCTCTCCCATTTAAATTTAATGTGACTTTTTTTGAAGCTTTTAATTTTTGATAATGCTAATTTTTGATAATTTAAATTTTGATGCATTAATTTTTTATACTTTTAATTGCATGCTTGGCCAGACTCCAGCGATGCGTTTCATTCGGGCCGTCATAGACGCGGAATGATCTGGCATCAGCAAAGATACGCGCCACTATTGTTTCATGCGTCATACCTGAACCACCCAGTATTTGCGCACTACGATCAATCACGCGCCAGATCGCTTCAGATGAAATCACCTTGGCCGCACTGGATTCACGGGTACCGAGATTGCCCTGATCCAGCACCCACGCGCAATGCAGTATCGACAAACGCGTCACATGCATATCCATTTCATTATCAGCCAGCATAAAACCCACGCCTTCATGCTGACCCAGGGTTTTGCCAAATGCCTGACGGCTGGCTGCATAGCGCAACGCCACATCATGCGCACGGCGCGCCGCACCCAGCCAGCGCATGCAATGCGTCAGCCGCGCAGGCGAAAGCCGCACTTGCGCATATTTAAAGCCTTCACCCAAGGCACCCAATACATTTTCTTCCGGCACCCGCAAATTCGTAAAGCGCACCACGCCATGGCCGCCAACGAAGCAGCTGTCCAATGCGTCCATGGTGCGCTCAACCGTAATGCCGGGCGCGTCCATGTCCGACAAAAACATGGTGGCACTGCCATCTTCGAGCTTGGCCATGATGATCGCAAAGGCGGCACCATTGGCACCCGTAATAAGCCACTTAACGCCATTGATCACAAAATCTTTGCCGTCCCGCACAGCGATGGTCTGCAACATGCTCGGATCAGCGCCCGCGCCAGGTGAGGGCTCGGTCATGCAAAAACAGGAACGGGTTTTACCCGCCACCAATGGACGCAGCCAGCGCTCTTTTTGCGCCGGCGTGCAAATCTCTTCCATCATGTGCATGTTGCCTTCATCGGGCGCGAAAATATTCATCGCTACTGGCCCCAGCGGGGAATAGCCGGATTCTTCAAAGACGATGGCCTTGCCTATGTGCGACAGCCCCAGTCCGCCGAATTCTTTGGATGCGTGCACAGATAGCAAACCCGCCTTGATCGCCTTAGCCACTAGCTCATCGCGCAAATCTTCAGTCGGCCCGTGTGGCGTGCAACGCGCATCGCGCTCCATGGGAATAACATGGTCATTGATGAAATTGCGTGTGCGCAGCTGCAGATCGGCATGTTCGGCCGTAAGCGTGAAATCCATATTTCTCTCCTGTTGAAACTCTGTCCGTCATGCCTGCCAGACAAAACTTCTTGAATTTATTTTGTATTTGATAACGACGCTAAGCGCCTGATGGGTTTTTCAACAACCTGACAACTTATTATATTTCTGCCAAAAAACAAACCGCTTTCTTCAATAAAGAAATGAAACCTTTACTTAACCCCTGCTTAACACCTAGGAAATCCCTTACAAATCCCAAGTTGATTCCTACAGATTCCAGCAAGAAGAAACAAAAAATTTATTATTCGGGCTAAAATCGAGCATCACTATTTACCACCTGCACACCGGAAAACGTTCATGTCGAGAATGACTCCTTTCTTTGGCGATATCAGCAACATTATCAGCCTTGCTATTACGCCAGCTTTTTTATTGCTCGGTTTGATGATGCACATACGCATACTCAATAACCGTCTGGCCCGCATCATAGACCGCTCACGCTTGCTAGAAGAGCGGCTGCAATCCCAGTCCGGCTTGCCATCAGTGCTCAAACATGAATTATCGGTGCTCTATCGTCGTATGGACGTGATAAACAGAGCCAATATATTTGCATCCAGCAGCGTCATCATGGTGTGTGCAGTCGTCATTGCCTTGCTGGCTGACGATCTGCTCAACCTCAGATTAGATTCCCTGATCGCTTTTCTGTTTGTGTTTGCCATGCTGCTGCTCATAGGCAGCTTCAGTCTGTTTCTGCATGAAATATTTATCGCCAGTCATTCGCTGCCAGCCACTGCGCTGCATCGCAGCAGCCAGTTAAAATAAATTAGGCGTCGCTATAGAACCGCTGCTGCATCTGATCCAGACCCAGCGTGTTCAATACTTCCTGCAAACGCTGCGCCGGCTTTTTACGCGGCAGATTTTTATAACTGGCGATGATTAATTCATTTTTCATCGAATGTTCCCA
>CAIVDH010000235.1 GCA_903904635.1 uncultured Burkholderiales bacterium
CACCCTGGAAGGTTCAATACACAACAAAGCCAGCCGGATCTGTGAAGTTTTCATTGCTTTCGTGGTTGTAGCAAATGTATTTGCGATCATTCTTGAATCTGTGCACTCGCTGCATGAAGAGTACGAACATATTTTCCATATATTCGATCTTGTCAGTGTCATGATTTTCTCAGCTGAATATTTATTGCGGGTCTGGTCTTATGGTGTGAAATACAGCAAAGAAAACGGCGGCGCCTGGCGCGGTCGTAAAGAATATATATTTAGCTTTTATGGCTTCATTGATTTTTTTGGCACCATGCCTTTTTATGCGCAGCTATTGTTCCCGGGTCTGGATCTGCGTGTGTTGCGTATTTTCCGCCTGATGCGTATTTTTAAACTGTCCCGCTACAACAGCGCTTTACAAGATTTGTTTGATGCCATCAAGGCTGAGAAAGATTCATTTACTTCGGCGTTGTTTCTGCTTTTGATTTCTTGCCTGCTGTGCTCTTCACTAATTTATATCGCTGAAGGTCATGTGCAGCCTGAGGTTTTCCCATCAATACCAGCAACAATGAAATGGTTTGTCCTGACAATTATTTCTGGCTGGGGTAACGTCGACCCAATTACAATTTTTGGTGTGGTACTTGTTGTGCTTACTCAGGTTCTGGCTATTGCACTGGCGGCTATTCTGACTGGTGTGGTTGCAACTGCTTACACCACACAGGTACAGCGCCGCGAAGCAGTCTATGAAACCCAGATTCGTGAAGCACTGGCAGATGGCATTATTACTGGCGACGAAGCAGAACAGCTAGAGCGGCTGAAGGCACAATTTGGCATGAGTGATGAACAAGTAGAGGCAATTGCACAGCAGGTACGCGCCGAAAAAGAATTACAGTCTGGCGCTGCAGCAGCAAGTTAAAATTTTGCTGTTAGTGCATTACTGATGCATATGGTTATTTTTGAGCCATGAACTTTTAAAGATTATTAAAAAGACTGCTAAGTCTGGAGAGTACACAGCATGGTTGAATTTTTTCAGCACTTAGATTGGTTGGTTGTCGGTCAGATTATTTTGATTGATATTTTGCTGGGTGGTGACAATGCAATCGTCATTGCGCTGGCATGCCGGCATTTGCCAGATCACCTGCGCTTCAAAGGGATTTTGTGGGGTACGGCTGGTGCAATTATCGTGCGCATCATACTGATTGCATTTGCAGTGACGCTGCTAACTTTGCCTTACCTGAAAATCATCGGTGGCGTGCTCTTGCTCTGGATAGGCGCCAAGCTGCTACTAAACGAAGAGGACAGTGCCACAGAAATTGATGGTGGTGACCGCCTGCTTAGCGCCATCAAGACCATCATCGTGGCCGATCTGGTGATGAGTATAGATAACGTGATTGCCGTAGCCAGTGCGGCCGAGCAAGCACATGCAGATCACAAACTGGTACTAGTGGTATTTGGCATCATGGTCAGCATTCCAGTTGTTATCTGGGGCAGCTCAGTCGTTTTGAAATTTATGGATAGGGTACCGGCTATCGTGACTCTCGGTGCTGGCCTGTTGGGTTATCTGGGCGGCGCAATGATAGTTGGGGATACCGCGCTGACTTCAGCACTTGCCGAACATTTGCCCTACCTGAGTTTAGACATGAAAGACCTGGGAGTGCATCTGAGCGTGCCGGGTTCTGCAGGCGCTCTGGGTGTGGTGGGTGTCGCCTGGTGGATTAACCAGCGACGCGCCAAGGCTGCATCAGGCGTCTGATTGGAATAGCGCTGCGAACCAAACCGCAGCGCTATTTTTTTATACTGTTTTTTTCTTGTTTTATGTGCGTTTTATGCGCGTTTTTTTTATGCGTTTCAAACGTATTGCTTGTTGAGACCTTGTTTATTTCTCTGCAATGAATACGTAGCGGTTCAAGCTGAAAAAATACCCGTTCGCCGCACCCATGGCACGCGCATCTTCTTTCCATGCTTGCACATCGTCAGCCGATAAGCCTGCCCTGCCTGCTACAAAACCTCCAATAATATCCATCATGCCCACGCTATAGGTTTGCGGGTCGTATGTGATATTCATCAGCGGCACAATCTCTACACGCGGTGTTTTAAAACCTGCCTGCTCCATGCGACGCTTCAGATCGCGCGGCAATTGGGGATGCGGTATGTGCGTATTCCAGGTTTCAAGCACTAGGCGCATGCGCGCTTCATCACTACTGGCCCACACTGCAGATTCCCAGTCAGTATCAAC
>CAIVDH010000236.1 GCA_903904635.1 uncultured Burkholderiales bacterium
CGCGCTGAGCCGGTTTCTACCACCAGGCCAGTTGAAGTACGCATACCCTTGCTGACCAGATGCTGATGTATGGCTGAAGTAGCCAGTAAAGCCGGAATAGCAATCTTGCCCGCATCAATCATGCGGTCGGATACGATCAAAATATTATGGCCAGATTTAACCGCATCAACTGCCTGCGCACAGAGCGAAGCCAATCGCGCCTCTACGCCTTCCTTACCCCACGCTACCGGGTAGCAAATATCGAGCTCGTAGGAGCGGAATTTACCGCCCGTATGTTCAGCAATATGACGCAGTCGCGTGATGTCCTTGTAATCCAAGATAGGCTGCGCAACTTCCAATCGCATCGGTGGGTTGATGTTATTGGTGTCGAGCAGATTAGGCTTGGGCCCTATGAATGAAACCAGCGACATCACCATCGCTTCTCGTATCGGATCGATAGGCGGGTTAGTCACTTGCGCAAACAACTGCTTGAAGTAGTTGTATAGCGTTTTGTTTTTGTTTGACATCACGGCCAGCGGCGAATCATTTCCCATGGAACCGGTCGCTTCTTCTGCCGTTATCGCCATAGGTGACATTAGGAATTTCAAATCTTCCTGTGTATATCCAAACGCCTGCTGACGATCCAGTAATTGCGCTTCTGTTGGCGGATGCTCTGCTTCAGATTTCAAATCGCCGAGCTTGATGCGCACGGATTCTATCCATTGCTTATAAGGCTTAGCATTGGCGAATGTGTCTTTTAATTCTTTGTCATCAATGATGCGACCGGCATCCAGATCAATCAGGAACATCTTGCCCGGTTGCAGACGCCATTTTTGTATGATTTTTGATTCGGGAATTGGCAACACACCAGACTCTGAAGCCATTACCACCAGATCATCATCCGTCACGATGTAACGTGCAGGACGCAAACCATTACGATCCAGTGTGCCGCCGATATGACGACCGTCAGTAAATGCCATCGCGGCCGGGCCATCCCATGGCTCCATCATTGCAGCGTGATACTCATAAAATGCGCGGCGATTATCATCCATCATCGTATGGTTTTCCCATGCTTCCGGAATCATCATCATCATTGCCTGCGCAATCGGATAACCCGCCATCACTAGTAGTTCTAACGCATTATCAAAACACGCTGTATCAGACTGACCCTCATAAATCAGCGGAAATAATTTTTTCAGGTCATCGCCAAGTACAGCAGATTTCATCACACCTTCGCGCGCGCGCATCCAGTTGAAATTGCCTTTTACGGTATTGATCTCGCCGTTATGCGCCAGCAATCGATAAGGATGCGCCAGTGGCCATTCAGGGAAAGTATTGGTTGAAAAGCGCTGATGTACCAGCGCCAGCGCTGAGACGCATTTCGGCGATTGCAGATCCTGATAATAGACACCAACCTGATCAGCTAGCAGCAAGCCTTTGTAAACCACCGTGCGTGCTGACATGGAAGGTACAAAAAATTCTTTACCATGCAGCAGATCGAGTGCCTGAATCGCATGGCCGGATGATTTGCGAATCACGTACAACTTGCGCTCTAGCGCATCCGTGACCATGATGTCCTGACCACGGCCAATGAAAATCTGGCGAATGATCGGTTCTTTTTCACGTACGGCCGGTGACATAGGCATGTCTGTATTAACAGGCACATCACGCCAGCCCAGCACAACCTGACCTTCGCTATGCACTGCGCGTTCAATTTCTTGCTCACAAGCTATGCGGGAAGCGCTTTCCTTAGGGAGAAACACCATGCCCACACCATATTCACCTGGCGGCGGCAGGGCTACGCCTAGTTTTGCCATTTCATCGCGGTAGTACTGATCTGGTATCTGAATGAGGATACCGGCACCATCGCCCATCAGCTTGTCTGCGCCGACGGCGCCGCGGTGGTCGAGGTTTTTCAGTATTAATAAACCTTGCTCGACGATGGAATGACTCTTCTGCCCTTTTATATGAGCAATAAAGCCTACGCCACAGGCGTCATGTTCGTTAGATGGGTCGTATAAACCTTGCGCTTGCATCGCGATTCTCCACGGCAGTATTTAATTGAACCGATAAGGATAGTGCAATGCAAAAGAGACTTCAACCTAAAATAAATAGGGTCTGATCCCATTTAATCTGAGCGCCAAAAAGGTGCGGATTTAATTAGGGTCAGAATAGAATCGGCAAGGCCTTTCCCTGTTTCGGTGAATACGAAACGACTAGCTGGGGCTGGGCACCTTGGGTGGCCGACCTCGCTTTACAGGATGTAGCCTGCGCGGCGTGAGCTTTTCCAGCTGCTTTTTGAATTTATCCGAACCCAGTACCCAGGCTTTCCAGGTGGCGGCTTCAATTTTCTCAATCAAGTCTGCAGGCGGGGGCATTTCACACAAGCGCCGGTAAGCCGCCTCGCGCTCAAATGGCGTATTACCTAAAGCCCAATAGGCGGGATGATCGGTAATTAGCGGATTTTTACCAGAGCCGATGTGATGCGCATAACTGGACCATTGATAAGCATCCTGCTCAGCTGCTATTGCTAGCGCAACAGGTTGATATTCAATCAGGGTCGAACAGGCAATAAAGTATGTCGCTGCTTCAAGCACCGTAGCGCGAAAGCGCCCCTCCCAAAGACTGCCGGTGCGCGCATATTTGGCATTGAAATAAGGAACGTAATGTCGACCGACTGTCTGCATCATCTTGCTAAGCCCCGCCTCATCAGCCGGTGTAGCCAGCAATTGAATACGATTGGGCAGCAATACAAAGGCGTGCACAGCAACCTTGGCCTGCAGCGCAGCTTCCCTAAGCCAGCGCAAAAATTCTTGATAGTCGCTGTCATCTCGAAACACTGGCTGATCATTGTTGCCGCGCGCAATAATATGATGCAACTGTTCAGGCACAACCAGTCTTGGTAAGCGGGCCATCAGAATAAAACCAACGAATGCAATGACATGCTATCGCTCGTCAAAATAAAGCCGTAATCAAAAATAAGCCCCGCAAAAAGCGAGGCTATAAAAAAACAATGCTGCACCACCGGCTCAGAACGGAATGTCGTCATCCATATCGGACAAGTTTGGTGCCTGCTTGGCAGGCGCACGAGGTGCTGAAGCCGGAGCACGCGCAGCGCCATTAGACGAACCACCATCATCCATAGGCGCACTGCCTCCCATGCCCTGACGGCTACCCAGCATTTGCATGCTGTCAGCAATGATTTCAGTAGTGAATTTTTCTACGCCGTCTTTGTCTGTCCATTTACGTGTGCGCAGTTTGCCTTCTATATAAACCTGCGAACCTTTTTTCAGGTACTGACCAGCGATTTCAGCAAGCTTGCCAAAGAAAGAAATGCGATGCCATTCAGTCGCTTCTTTTTGCTCACCGGTTGCTTTGTCTTTCCACTTGTCAGTGGTAGCAACAGCGATATTGGTCATTGCATCGCCACTAGGCATATAACGTGTTTCAGGGTCGCGCCCCAGATTGCCAACGACGATAACTTTATTAACCGATGCCATATATTTCTCCTGTTAAACCGGGACTGCTTGCTTTGATTTGCTGCGACTAGGCAGGCTTTTCATGGAAGACGCAATTATAAGCCAGGCCAGTGTGAGCAAACAGCCAACTTTGAATACAGTAGGTCCACCAAAATGTTGGGCCAGTAAACCGCCGCCTGCTCCACCAACAAATAAACCTATCGCTTGCATGGTGTTGTACACACCAAGGGCGGCACCACGCGCACCCGCTGGCGCCATACGTGACACCAACGAAGGCTGACTGGCTTCAAGAATATTAAAAGCGACGAAGAAAGCCAGCAATAACATCACGACTAAATTAAAAGATAATTGCGGCTGCGAGACTGCAGACCATAACCCTATCTCGACCACCATTAATAATGCAATTGATGAAACAAATACCTGTTTCATCTTGCCTCGCTTCTCACCCAAAAAAATCGGCGGCAGCATCAAAATGAACGATATCAGCACCACTGGCAAATAAATTTTCCAGTGCTGATCTAGCGCTAAGCCGGCTGATTGCACCAACACCGTAGGCAGCACAACAAACATGGACATCTGTATTGCGTGCAAAGCAAACACACCCAGATTCATGCGCATGAGTTCGCCATCTAACAAGATCTGCATAAATGATGCCGTCTCAGGGGAGCGCGCCGGCGCCTCCGGCACCACAAACAATACCAATCCTATTGCCAAAATTGAAAGCGCCGCCACCAGTAGAAACATGCCGGACATACCTATAAATTTATATAAAACCGGTGCCAACACCAACGAGGCAGCATAGGTGAAACCGATAGACCCACCGACCATGATCATTGCCTTGGTTCGGTGTTCTTCACGAGTGGAATCAGCAATCAGGGCAGTCACGGCGGCAGATACGGCACCCGCACCCTGCACAGCACGGCCGAGAATGACCCAAAAAATATGATCAGCTCCAGCGGCAATGAACGAACCCAGCGCAAACAGAATCAAACCGATAACAATAATGCGCTTGCGCCCAAATTTATCAGACGCGATACCAAATGGAATCTGACCAATTGCCTGCGTCAGACCATACATGCCCAGAGCCAGCCCCACCAGGGTCGCATTCTCTCCACCAGTTAGTGTTTTTGCATGTACAGCAAACACAGGCAAAATCAAAAATAGTCCCAGCATGCGCAAACCAAAAATTGATGCCAGCGACACGCTGGCACGAATTTCAGTGGCGTTCATGCCGCTTGAGTTTTGTTGGTCTATTGTTGAAGACATAGGCTGTGCTGGTGAAAATATTTAGGCTGACCAAATGGCCGATCAGCGACCATCTGCGAAAACCCGCTATAGTAACAGGTTGACCCGCAATCACCTGCCAGACTTTTGGCAAAAAAGCATGTATAGCGCACGTAAAAATAGTTGAATCGCAAATCTTCTTTTATGAATAAAAAAGAAAATCGATCACCCATGTTTTATCAAGCTCTCTGAACGGCATAACCAAGGTACACAATCAGTATGGAAGAAATTCGCATTCGGGGGGCTCGTACCCATAACCTGAAAAATATTAATCTGGATCTGCCCCGCAATAAACTCATCGTCATTACCGGATTATCTGGCTCTGGCAAATCATCGCTGGCGTTTGATACGCTTTATGCTGAAGGTCAGCGTCGCTATGTAGAATCGCTTTCGGCTTATGCGCGCCAGTTTTTGCAATTAATGGAAAAGCCGGATGTAGACCTAATAGAAGGTTTATCACCTGCGATTTCCATAGAACAGAAAGCGACCTCGCATAATCCGCGCTCCACGGTTGGTACCGTGACTGAAATTCATGATTATCTGCGCTTGCTTTATGCGCGCGTAGGCACGCCCTACTGCCCCGATCATCCGGAAAGCCCACTGGCGGCGCAATCAGTCTCGCAAATGGTTGATGCAGTACTGGCCATGCCAGAAGACACCAAGCTGATGATGCTGGCGCCCGTTGTTGCCAACCGCAAGGGCGAACATAGCGATTTGTTTGATGCGATGCAGGCGCAAGGCTTTGTGCGCTTTCGCATACAAAGCGGCACAGCCAAGGCAAAAATCTATGAAGTCGATGATCTGCCAAAATTAAAAAAGACTGAAAAGCATACGATAGACGTGGTCATCGATCGCGTGAAAGTACGCGAAGATATTAAGCAAAGACTGGCCGAAAGTTTTGAGACTTCATTGCGCATTGCAGACGGACGCGCCGTTGCACTCGAAATGGATACGGGTGCAGAACAAGTTTTTTCAAATAAATTTGCCTGTCCTGCCTGCGGCTATTCATTGCAAGAACTCGAGCCACGTCTTTTTTCTTTTAATAATCCCATGGGCGCCTGCCCAGAATGTGATGGTCTGGGGCATATAGAATTTTTCGATCCTAAACGTATCGTCGCCTTTCCCAATCTTTCGCTGGCATCGGGCGCAGTCAAAGGCTGGGACAGACGCAATCAATTTTATTTTCAAATGCTCTCTTCGTTAGCGAAATTCTATCGCTTCGATGTAGAAACGCCTTTTGAAAATCTTGCAGAAAAAGCCCAGCAAATCGTACTGTACGGTTCAGGCAAGGAAAAAATACCATTCGACTACATCAATGAACGTGGCCGCACAGTGGTGCGCGAACATACCTTTGAAGGCGTGGTAAATAATCTGCAGCGTCGTTACCGCGAAACAGATTCTATGGCGGTCAAAGAAGAGCTGGCAAAATTCATCAATGAAAAAGAATGCCCTTCCTGCCATGGCGCACGCCTGCGCGTGGAGGCACGCTTTGTAAAAGTTGGCAACGGCTCGCAAGAGCGCGCGATTTTTCAAGTTGCAGCCACACCACTGAAGGATACCTTACATTTTTTTGAAACTCTGAAGCTTAAAGGTGCAAAAAAAGATATCGCCGACCGCATCATCA
>CAIVDH010000237.1 GCA_903904635.1 uncultured Burkholderiales bacterium
AGAAGCTGCTGCTGCCGCTGCGGCAGCAGCTCAAAATAAAAATCCTGATTCAAGTCAGGATTGGGGGCAGTTAGCTGCGGTTTGAATTATCTGCACCAAAATTTCAAGGCATAAAAAATCCCGGAAAAATTTCCGGGATTTTTTTATCAGCATGATTTTATTTTTTGCGATGTGTGCCTCCATGCTTCTTCTCAGACTCTTCATGCTCTTCTGATTCCTCAACACTGGCAACATGCGGTACAACTTCGCTGGCAATACTGGCGGCATTTTCAAGGGTACTGCGTGCGGCCATGAGATTACGGTTTGCCAGGCTAGTCGCATCACGGAAAGCTTGCTCCCAAACTGACCACATGCTCGAGACAGGATTTAGCATGGCATTGTCAGGCTGCTGCGCACCACCCTCAATTTGCGCCCCTCCCTTTGCAGGGTGAGCCATAGCAGTATGGCTCATATGCTCCATATAGTTTTGCAACGACTTGCCGTATTCAGCCTGCATTTCTGCAAAGGCTGACAAAATTTTCTGCTGATACTGAATACTCTTCTCGGGGCGATGCGCCAGTGTAGTTTGTAACTCTTGTAACTTGGATGCGTCTCTTACATCGCTAATGGCACGCGCGAGCTTGAATTGGCCATCAACTGCCTGACGGGTAGCATCTAACATCACGCGATCTATTTTTTCTGTACCAGAAAACATGACGTCAGCCAGCTGCATGGAAGCTTCAAGCTGATATTGAACCATATCTACCAAAGGATTGTGCTGCTGCATTCTCCGCATAATCGGACTCCTGAAAGAAGGGAAAGTGTTGTTTTGCTCAGATAAGACGAGCCCATTACCCAAGGTCGCCGATTCGGTTAAGTTTGGCAGGGGAAGTATCATCGGTTTTGAGTAAGCGCAAAGAGCATTGATCACTTTCGTTTTTGCCTGAGTAATTTTGAAGTGATGTTATTTTGACTATTGCTTTGATTCAGGTCGGCATACAAGAGCATGTATTATTCTTTTCAACGCGTTACCATCCAGCCATAAAAATATAATTTAGAAAATACGCCATGGATCTAAACTTCAACGCCACTGAATCAGCATTTCGCACGGAGGTGCGCAATTTTCTTGACGAAAAACTACCGCAAGACATACGACATAAAGTCAGAAACGGCCTGATACTTGCCAGCGATGATTACGTGCGCTGGCAACGTCTGCTGCATGACCAGGGGTGGGGTGGCGCTGCATGGCCGCTTGCCTTTGGCGGCTGCAACTGGAACGCGGTACAGCAGTATATTTTTGAAGAAGAAGCGGCCATGGCCGGAGCGCCGCGTACCCTGCCCTTTGGCGTAAAAATGGTCGCGCCTGTAATCATTGCTTTTGGCTCGCCCGCTCAGCAGCAGCATTTTCTGCCCCGTATATTGTCAGCCCAGGACTGGTGGTGCCAGGGCTATTCTGAACCGGGCGCAGGCTCTGATCTGGCATCACTGAAGATGCAAGCAGTGCGTGGAGATACGCATTACGTAGTCAATGGCCAAAAGACCTGGACCACACTAGGCCAATATGCAAACTGGATATTTTGTCTGGTTCGCACTGACTTGCAAGCCAAGCCACAGCGCGGTATTTCTTTTTTATTAATCGACATGAAAACCCCGGGGGTGACGGTACGTCCCATCATCACCATGGATGGCGCGCATGAGGTGAATGAAGTCTGGTTTGAGAATGTGCGTGTGCCGATAGAAAATCTGGTCGGCGAAGAAAACAATGGCTGGACCTGCGCAAAATTTTTACTCGGTCATGAACGTGCAAACATCGCCGGCATAGGTATTGCCAAACGCGAGCTGGCACGCTTAAAACAATTAGCCGCAATTGAGTGTCGTCATGGTCAACCACTGCTGCGCGACACCTTATTTGCCACTCGCATTGCGCAAATTGAAATAGATTTGATGGCACTGGAAATTACCAATCTGCGCGTATTGTCTGCCGAGGCAGAGCAGCGTGCGCCCGGACCGGAAGCATCGCTGTTAAAAATTCGTGGCACAGAAATTCAGCAAGCGATTAGTGAGCTGCTAGTGCAAGTGATAGGACCATACGCGATGCAGTTGCGTCGTGAAGCCATGGTGGCTGGCTTTTCAGGTGAGTTGGCCGGTCCTGCAAACGCTGTCGGTCTGGCAGCGAGCTATCTGAATTTACGCAAGCTGTCGATTTATGGCGGATCCAACGAGATTCAAAAAAATATCATTTCACAAAACATACTCGGAATCTGATCGCATGGACTTCACCTTCAGCCAAGAGCAGCAAATGCTGCTCGATACGACGCGCCGGTTTTTACAAGATCAGGCCAGTTTTGACATTCGGCATGCACAATTACATCAGCCTTGTGGCAATACTCATCCTATCTGGCAGGGCCTGAAAGAATTAGGTTTGCTGGCGGTGAACACGCCAGCCCAATTTGATGGGCTGGGCTTTGGCCCTATTGAAACCATGCTGATCATGCAGGCTGTCGGTGAATCATTATTACTTGCGCCTTACTGCGCTAGTGCCGTGGTTGCCACGCATCTGATAGATAAGCTAGGTTCAGAAACCCAGCGAGCTGGGTGGCTACCTGCTTTGGCAGAAGGCGATTGCATTGCTGTGCTGGCACATGATGAACGCAACACGCATCACGACAGAATGGCAATTAATGCTACGGCTATAAAAGATGGCGATCAGTTTCACCTGCATGGACATAAATGTGTCGTGGCACATGCAATGTCGGCTGATTTGTTGTTAGTGACTGTTATGCTGCAAGAGCGGCTTTGTGTATTTGGTGTGCCGCGCGCGATGCCTGGTCTGCGGCTGGTGCCTTGCCCTCTCGCAGATGGCACGCTGGCAGCCGATCTGTTTCTCGATGATGTCATGCTGCCTGCAAGTGCAATGCTGGGTGATGATGAACCAGAAGGTACTGATGCAAGTGCAGCAGTATCAGCTGCGCTTGATCGTGGTCTGGCCGCTGTTTGTGCAGAAGCGGTTGGCGCACTGGATAAATTAATGGCTGCTACTGCGGAATACACGCGCAATCGCAAACAATTCGGTGTAGCCATCGGTAGCTTTCAAGCATTACGGCATCGCATGGCTGAAATGCTGATGCATACCGAGCAGGCGCGTTCGATGAGCTACCTGGCAGCAGTGCGTTGCACTGACCCCGATCTGGCCCAACGCGAACGTGCGCTATCAGCTGCCAAGGTCATTATTGGGCAGGCTTGCCGCTTTGTGGCGCAACAGGCTGTGCAGCTGCATGGCGGCATGGGCGTCACTGATGAATTAAATATCAGTCATTATTTCAAGCGTTTAATGGTGATTGAAATGCAATTTGGCAGCACAGATCATCATTTACAGGCATTTGCTGCGAAATTAGCCTGATCTCTCGCCATAAGAGCGCCATCCTGAGAGAGGCCAAGGTTATAATTACGCCCGGTAAATCGAGGACCCGCGAATACTATTTATGGCAATGAACCAAGCCAGGAAACCCCTGGAAATCAAGATTTCTACCGTTGTCGCTGTTGCCGCCCTTTTGGGCGTAACCGATCATGCGGCTCTGTCTGCTGCGCTCACGCAGATCACTGGTGGCACTCCAGATTATTTTGAAGATGAATTCACGCTGCTAGACTTCGGCACAACTGTGCCTGAACCTGCGCCGGGCAGCATAGACTGGCCTGCTCTGATTGCGCTGTTCAAGTCACATCGTTTAAATCCAGTGGCTGTGCGTAATGCGCCTGCGGCACTTGAAGCAGAGATACGCGCGCAGGGTTTGGCGATCGACACCATGGCAGTAGCAAAATCTGCTGAGCCTGCAGAGCCGGTAAAAGCAACTGCGCAGATCGCGCCAGTACCACCGGTACAAATGGAATTGCAAGCTGCGCCGGCTGTTACGGTAAAGGCCGAGCCGATCAGACAGCAAGAAGCTATGCCTGCCAGCGCAGTGCAAACCATGATTATTGATACGCCGGTACGCGCTGGACAACGCGTTTATGCACGCGGCTGCGATCTGGTAGTGATGGCAGTGGTCAATCCCGGTGGTGAAGTGATTGCAGATGGCAGCATACATGTCTATGCGCCGCTACGCGGGCGCGCACTGGCAGGCGCTTCGGGCAATGCTAAGGCCAGAATATTTTCTATGGTGATGGAAGCAGAATTAGTTTCAATCGCAGGCGTATATCGTACCTTCGATGAAGGCTGGCCTAAAGATCTTGCGAAAAAGCCTGCACAGGTTGCATTGATAGATGACAGGCTCAA
>CAIVDH010000238.1 GCA_903904635.1 uncultured Burkholderiales bacterium
AATATAAACAAACCCGCAATCAAATTATTGAGTAGGCCAATATTGAGCGAGGTCCATGACATCGCATCATAAGTAATGATGGTGACGAGGGCAGTTTTGAAAAGATTGTCATTAAATGCGCCTAAAAACTGCGCGCAAAAAAACGGCGCAAAACGCCGCTGTGCTAATAGTGAAAACTGGCTGGAAGACACGTTATTGTTTTATGAAAAATTAAAATGGAATTACTCAGCACCATCGGAAGGCCAGTCGCGTATATAAGCCTTGAGCATTTTATTCTCAAAACTTTGCGCCTCCAGTACGGCCTTGGCCAAATCATAAAAAGACATCACGCCCTGCAACACATTGCCATCCATTACCGGCACATAGCGGGCATGACGCTCCAGCATCATGCGACGAATTTCATTGATATCCGTATCTGGTGTAATGCGCAGCACATCATGCTCCATATGCTGGCCCACCTGGTCATTGCCATAAGCACTATTGCCATGCACTGCCTTCATCACTTCCCGAAAAGTAAGCATGCCCACCAGCACCCCAGTTTTCATCACAACCAGAGAGCCTATATCTTTTTCAACCATCAGATCTATGGCTGAGCTTAGCGTGGTCTCTGGCGATACGGTATAAAGCGTGTCACCCTTGACCTTGAGGATTTCAGAAACTTTCATTTGTCTGCCTCCTTAAGTTTTATCTTTTTGACTACGAGCTCAATGTAGCCCACCCGCTGCAAAAAAGCCAGCAGACCTCTGATCTGCAGCCGGTATTACAAAAAAGCACTGCGGCTATAAGCAGCGATAGCCCTATAATTCCGATTCATTAAAAGCGATGTCGATCAGATCAACAGTCGCATTGACAGGATTACAGGAGAACACAATATTATGAGTGAGCCAAAATATCCGGGCTTTGATACCTTGTCTTTGCATGCAGGTAGCGCACCCGACCCGGCCACTGGCGCACGCGCCACGCCGATTTATTTATCGACTTCGTTTGTCTTCAAGGATTCCGATCATGCCGCTTCGCTCTTTAATATGGAGCGTGCCGGTCATGTTTATTCACGCATCTCCAATCCAACCAATGCCGTATTAGAGGAACGCATCGCAGCGCTAGAAGGCGGTGTGGCCGGTATTGCTGTAGCCAGCGGGCAAGCGGCAATGCATTTAGGCTTGGCCACAATTGCCGGTGCCGGCTCGCATGTGCTGGCTTCAAGGGCTTTATATGGCGGCTCGCAAAATCTGCTTGGCTACACCATGAAGCGCTTTGGTATTGAGACCACCTTCATCGATCCGCGTGATCTTAATGCCTGGCGTGACAATATCCGCCCCAACACCAAAGTACTGTTCGCTGAAACGTTGGGCAACCCGGGGCTAGATGTACTCGATATTGCACGGGTCGCTGAAATCGCGCATGAAAATCATCTGCCACTGATGGTTGATTCCACCTTCACCACACCCTACTTGCTGCGACCATTCGAACATGGTGCCGATCTGATATTTCATTCGGCCACAAAATTTTTATGTGGGCATGGTACAGCGGTAGGTGGCCTGCTAGTTGATGGTGGCACATTCGACTGGCAAACCGCTTATGAAAAAACCGGTCGCTTTGCCGAATTATGCGAGCCCTATGATGGCTTTCACGGCATGGTGTTTGCAGAAGAATCCTCGGTTGCACCGTTCTCACTGCGCGCACGACGCGAAGGTTTGCGCGACTTCGGCGCTGTCATGAGCCCAACCAATGCGTTCACCATATTGCAAGGTATAGAAACACTAGGCTTACGTATGGACAGGCATGTTGCCAATGCGCGTAAAGTTGTCGAGTTTCTGGTGACGCATCCTGCGGTTGAATCCGTGTCCTATCCTGAGCTGCCGCATCATCCTGATTACGAGCTGGCAAAAACGCTGCTGCCCAAAGGTTGTGGTGCCGTGTTTTCCTTCGCCATCAAAGGTGACCGAGCTGCAGGCCGCCGCTTTGTTGAAGCGCTGACGCTGTTCTCGCATCTGGCCAATGTCGGCGATGCAAAATCACTCGTCATTCATCCGGCATCAACCACGCACTTCCGGGTACCAGACGCGCAGCTCGCCGCCTCCGGCATCAGCGAAGGCACCATGCGTTTATCCATAGGTCTGGAAGATGTGGATGATCTGATTGATGACTTGAAGCGCGGCCTAAAAGCTGCCCAGAAAGGAGCATGAGTCATGTTGATTAATGTCTCAGGCACACCGGCCTATTGCTATACCGGCGGTAAAAATTTTGACGCCAGTCTACCCACTGTCGTTTTTATTCATGGCGCACAAAACGATCATTCCGTATGGATTTTACAAACCCGTTATTTCGCGCATCATGGCTATAGCGTGCTGGCAGTCGATTTGCCAGGGCATGGACGCAGCAAAGGTAAGCCCTTGAGCAGCGTAGAAGAAATGTCTGACTGGCTAATCGCACTACTTGATGCAGCAGGCGTATCGCAAGCCACGCTAATCGGTCACAGCATGGGCTCACTGATTGCGCTGGAAACTGCAGCAAAAATACCGCAACGCATAACGGGTATTGCATTGGTAGGCACAGCCTATCCGATGAAAGTGTCTGCCATGCTGCTAGAGGCATCCCGCGTGCGTGAGCAAGATGCCATAGACATGGTTAACATCTGGTCGCACTCAGGCATAGCGCAAAAACCCTCTGCGCCCGGACCCGGTTTTTACGTACAAGGTGGCAGCAAGCGATTAATGCAACACATCGCACGCGGCGATACGCCACAAATATTTTTTACAGACTTTAGTGCCTGCAATAACTATCAGGGTGGTGAGGCCGCAGCAGCAAAAACATCATGCCCGGTGCTGTTCCTGATCGGTAAAAAAGACATGATGACCACGCCGAAATCTGCTGCACTATTAATTTCAACACTACCGAAATCCAAAGTGGTAACGCTGGAAGCTTGTGGCCATGACCTGATGGCGGAACAACCGGATCAGGTGCTGGATAACTTGTTCAGCTTTGCCTCGGGCGCTGCAAAATAATCTGCCACGCTCATAGTAAGTCCTGCATCAATCAGATGCGCGACTTGATGAGCAAGTGCTGATTGTGCGCCCACTGCAAATACGAAGCGTCTACACACATCTGCAACCAGTAGTTTGTGCGGATTAATCAGTAATACCCAGCGATCTTGCTGGCCCAGCGCATGACGAGTCCATTTCCATCCTCGTTTTTGCTCTGCTTCCAAACGCCCCACCCATCCTGCTTCCAGCATTTGCTGGAGCAAGCTCTCTGCCTCATCAAATCCAAGACGTGTCTCAGCACGAAGATGCAGTAAATCTACCGCGCCTTTTTTATCATGCGCATCTACCAATATCCGCAGCACATCCATCGCATCCAAAAATGCATCACCAATTGCAGCGCGATACCACCATCGCTCATATTTCACCAAAGGTAGCGCCGCGGCCAGCACCGCACCGAGCAACGTAATAAACCAAAACAAATAGATCCAGACCAGCAAAATCGGTACGGCAGCCAGCGCGCCATAAATCACCCGATAGCTGGGAAATTTCGTAATTGAATAAGCAAAACCACGGTTAGTGAGCTCAAACGCGACTGCTGCAGCCAGCCCGCCTATCAGCGCATCACGCCAGTCTATAAACCGGTTTGGTACGATCAGATATAAAAGACCAAACGCCAGGGTCGTAAGAAAAACCGAAATTAAAATTGATAATGTTGTACCGAGTATCGGCGTCTGGCGTGCCAGTGAACTGGCCAGCGGTGACAAAAAAGCAGTCACTGAAAGCGAAGCGCCTATCAGAAGCGGCCCCATGGTCATGATGGCCCAGTAAATGATCATGCTCTGCACAAAACTGCGCTGCGTCCTGACTCGCCAGATCTGATTCAAACTACGATCGACTATGGCAAACATCATGATGGCCGTCACAATCAACGTCACCGCACCCACAGCCGAAAGCCGGCTGGCTTTGGAAGCAAACAGACTCAGATTATCCAGTATGGTATTGGTCACGCCCCTGGGCATGGCACTCTGCACAAAATACGCTTCGACCGCATCACGAAAAGTCGCAAACAGCGGGAAGGTCGTAAAAATTGCAAACGCAATTGTGAGCACCGGTACCAACGCCAGTACAGTCGTGAATGTCAGGCTGCCTGCAACCTGCGGTAGCCGCTCTTCACTTAAGCGGCGCATCATGAAGCGCGACAGATCTTTGAAACGCGAGCCAGACGTAACAACTGGCTTTGCGCCCGCATGACTATTGGAATGATTCATGGAACTAGGTGGCATATTGGGAGCTAATGAAAAACCACGAACCTGTCTGACCAGGCAGAGGGCAAGTGAGACAGGTTCTAAAGCGCCCTATAATACCAAGCATGACACCATCTCCATTACCAATTCTTGTGCTGTACTACTCCCGCCATGGCGCTACGCGCAAAATGGCAGAGCTCATCGCACAAGGCATCGAGAGCGTAGCCGGATGCGAAGCCAGATTGCGCACGGTGCCGCAAATTTCAACCGTGACCGAAGCAACCGAACCGGCAATACCTGCCGCAGGTGCGCCCTACGTAGAATTAACTGACCTGGAAGAATGCCAAGGTCTGGCCATGGGCTCGCCTACCCGTTTTGGCAACATGGCAGCGCCACTCAAATATTTTTTGGATGGCACCAGCGCGCAATGGCTCTCTGGCGCCTTATCGGGCAAGCCTGCGTGTGTATTCACCTCAACTGGCAGTCTGCACGGCGGACAGGAAAGTACCCTGCTGTCGATGATGCTGCCGCTGCTACACCACGGCATGCTCATTACCGGCTTGCCCTATACCGAAGCCGCACTGATGACAACAACCAGCGGTGGCTCGCCCTATGGTGCTACGCACTGGTCCGGCATCGCTGGTGACAAAGCCATCACAGATGAGACGCGCACCTTAAACATTGCGCTAGGCAGACGGCTGGCACTAACCGCGCAAAAATTACAGGGCACCTAATGGAAACCAGCATGCAACCCAAAACACAGCGTGTGCTGCACCTGACAGCCGTCATCAGCTTACTTTCCTTAATCGTATTGTGCACAGCATGGGAACTAGTACTGGCACCACTGCGTCCTGGTGGTTCATGGATGGCGATCAAGGCTTTACCGCTGCTGCTGCCGTTAGCTGGTGTGCTGCGCCGCGATATCTACACGCTGCAATGGGCATCCATGCTGGTACATCTTTATTTTATAGAAGGCGTTGTTCGTGCATGGAGTGACACTGGCATGTCAGCACTATTGGCCTCATTGGAAATCGCTTTCTCAAGCCTGTTTTTCTTTTGCGCGATATTTTTTCTTAGTCCGTATAAAAAAATGGCAAAAAAAATAACGCGTGAAGCCATTGCAAAAGCAGCCATTCATGAAGACTGATTTTTTATCTCAGTGCCAAAGCGCCATCGGTAACGCACAGGTACTAACTGGTACCGACATGGCTGGCTATTTGACCGACTGGCGTGGTCGGTTTACTGGCAATGCTTTGGCTGTACTTCGGCCTGGCAACACCGACGAAGTCGCTACACTCATCAAACTTTGCCAGCAATTTAAAGTCCCCGTAGTACCTCAGGGTGGCAATACCGGGCTGGTAGTGGGTAGCGTGCCGGATGCCAGCGGCACTGCCGTCGTACTATCGCTGTCACGTTTAAATCATATTCGCGATATCGATCCACAAAACAATACCGTCACCGTTGAGGCTGGCTGTCTGCTGCAACAAGTACAGGAACATGCAGCACAACACGAGCGCCTGTTTCCCCTCTCGCTAGCCTCGGAAGGCAGTTGCACGATAGGCGGCAATCTCTCCACCAACGCCGGCGGCACGGCCGTTCTGCGTTATGGCTCCATGCGTGAACTCACGCTAGGACTTGAAGTCGTCAATGCGCAAGGTGAAATATGGAATGGACTGCGCACCCTGCGCAAAGACAACACCGGATATGATCTGCGCGATATTTTTATCGGTGCAGAAGGCACACTGGGCATCATTACCGCCGCCGTGCTGAAGCTTTATGCACAACCTAAAGCGCGCATCACAGCGCTATTGGCGATGGAGTCACCGCAGCAAGCATTAACATTACTATCGCTGACGCAAGTGCAATGTGGTGCACATTTAACTGGCTTTGAATTAATGTCAGATTTTTGTCTGCAGTTAGTTAAACGTCACTCTCCGCAATTGCCATTCCCATTTCAAACCCGTCATGCACAATATGTATTAATAGAACTCTCGGATCAGGAGTCAGAAGCGCACGCGATGACGATGCTTGAAAATGTTGTAGGGTGTGCGCTGGAAAAAAATATCATTAACGATGCGGTCGTAGCAAATTCGTTGGCGCAATCCATCACGATGTGGCAGCTGCGTGAACATATTTCCATGGCACAAGCTGCTGAAGGTAAAAATATCAAACACGATATTGCGCTACCGGTATCAAGCATTGCAGAATTCATCACCGATACTGACGCCCTTTTGCAAAAGCAATTTCCCGGCTGTCGTATGGTGACCTTCGGACATCTGGGTGATGGGAATTTGCACTACAACGTATCAGCACCTGCAGAAAAATCTGACGAAGAATTTTTGCAGCAACAAGCCGCAGTCAATTTATGTGTGCACGACAATGTGCATAAGTACAACGGTTCTATCTCTGCCGAGCACGGACTCGGTGCATTGAAGCGCGAGGAAATCAAACGCTACAAATCTGATGTAGAACTCAATATGATGATGGCCATCAAGCGGGCATTCGATCCGCATAATTTGATGAACCCCGGAAAAGTGCTCTGAGTGCTAAATGCTGAACGCTGATTAACCAACAGACTGCAGCGCTTAAGAGCCTACAGCCTGCTTACTTATTAATCAGAGGTCGCCATGTCATGTCGTTTATTTAAAAAGTTATTGCCGTCATTATTTCTATCATTGTTGTTGTTATTATTTTTCTATACTCCTG
>CAIVDH010000239.1 GCA_903904635.1 uncultured Burkholderiales bacterium
AGCTTGCCGTCTTTGGCTTTATTACCAAACTCGCCGATTTTCTTTTCGATTTCAGCAATCGACATCTGATCGACATTGCGCAAAATAGGCACGACCAAACCACGCGGCGAACCAACGGCTATACCTATATCAAAGTAGCCGTGATAGACCACATCATTGCCATCGATAGACGCATTGATAACCGGATATTTTTTCAATGCAGCGACTGCAGCTTTGACGAAGAAAGACATGAAGCCCAGCTTTACGCCATGCTCTTTTTCGAATTTGTCTTTGTATTTATTACGCAGGTCCATGACTGGCTGCATGTTGACTTCGTTGAAGGTCGTCAGAATCGCATTGGTTGCCTGTGATTGCAGCAGACGTTCAGCGATACGCGCGCGCAGACGGCTCATGGGCACACGCTGTTCAGGACGATTGGCAAGATCAGCACTAACCGGCACAGGAATAGACGGCAAGGATGCCGCAACTGCTACGGACGGCATGGCAACAGGTTTGGTTGCAAGCGCATTGATCACATCACCTTTGGTGACGCGACCATCTTTACCGCTACCGGCAACAGCATCAGCGGTGAGCTTATTTTCCGCTAACATTTTTGCAGCAGCTGGCATGGCGATGGAACCTGAACCCGTTACGGCTGGCGCAGCAGCGGGTACAGCGGCGGCAGGCACAGCTTTGGCAGCAGCCGGTGCAGCTGCACTGGCAGTGGCTTCGGTATCGATACGTGCTATCAACTCACCGGCAACTACCGTACTGCCATCGCCTCTGATGATTTCTATAATCACGCCTTGTGCGGGTGCAGGTAATTCCAGCACTACCTTATCGGTTTCTATGTCGATCAGATTTTCATCGCGCGCGACGGCTTCGCCAACTTTTTTATGCCACTGCAATAAGGTCGCTTCAGCGACTGACTCTGATAATTGCGGGACTACAACTTCTAGAATTGCCATAAAACTCTCCGTTTCGGTTTGTTCGTGCGGCGCACCGGCATCCGGTACGCCGCCGGGTCTTTATTTGGTTAGGACGAAGCCTTTAAGCCTCGAGAATGCGGTATCAATCAAAGCCTTCAACTGCGCATAATGCTTGTCGTAATAACCGACTGCAGGTGAAGCACTGGCCGGACGACCGGCATAAGCCAGCTTTTGGCCTTCTGCCAGATTTTCAAAAATATTGTGCTGTATCTGGAACCAGGCACCCTGATTTTGTGGCTCGTCCTGTACCCATACGAGCTCATTAAAATTCGGGAAATTTTTGAGTTCGGCAGCAAAGGCTTTGTGCGGGAACGGATAGAGCTGCTCCACACGAATGATGGCCGTATCCGTTTGCGCGCGCTCTTTGCGTGCATTCACCAAATCAAAATACACCTTGCCTGAGCAAGCCAATATACGTTTGACTTTCTTGGGATCGATTTTGGTATCGACTTCACCAATAACGGTATGGAAAGATCCCTTGGCCAGTTCAGATAACGGTGAGCCGGCATCTTTGTTACGCAGCAGTGACTTCGGCGTCATGATGACTAAGGGCTTGCGGAAAAGCCGGATCATCTGACGACGCAGCAAATGGAAAATCTGCGCTGCTGAAGTTGGCTGCACGACCTGCATGTTGTTGTCTGCGCAAAGCTGCAGAAAACGTTCTACACGTGCCGATGAGTGCTCCGGACCCTGCCCTTCATAACCGTGCGGCAGCATCATGACCAGACCGGATGCACGACCCCATTTCACTTCGCCTGAGCTGATGAACTGATCGATCACAACCTGTGCGCCATTGGCAAAGTCACCGAACTGCGCTTCCCAAATGGTGAGCGTATTTGGCTCTGCGGTTGAATAACCATATTCAAAAGCCAGTACCGCTTCTTCAGAAAGTACTGAGTCAATGACGGTGAAGGTAGCCTGCTGCTCGGAGATGTGTTGCAGCGGTATATAGCTGCCCTGATCCCAGCGTTCGCGATCCTGATCATGCAGCACTGAATGGCGGTGCGTGAAGGTACCGCGACCGGCATCTTGACCGGTAATGCGGACTTCATAACCTGAAGCTACCAGCGAGGCAAACGCCAGATGCTCGCCCATGCCCCAGTCCAGATTGATTTCACCACGGCCCATAGCAGCGCGGTCATGCAGCACTTTTTCTACCAATGGGTGCGGCTTGAATTTTTCGGGTATGTGCGTGATGCGATCTGCCAGTCGTTTTAATTCCGTAACAGGCATGGCCGTATCGGCAGCATCTGTCCATTTGCGGTTAAGGAACGGCATCCAGTCAACTGCATATTTGCTTTTGAAGTTCGTGATGACGGGATCAACGGTATGACGACCCGCATCCATCGCATCTCGGAAGGCCTTGACCATCGCATCGCCGCCATCGGCAGCAACCGTGCCCTGGGCAATGAGCTTGTCTGCATAGAGCTTGCGGGTGCCGGGATGCTGACCGATTTTTTTATACATCAGCGGCTGTGTCAGCGCTGGCGTATCTTGTTCGTTGTGACCTAGTTTGCGGAAGCAGACGATATCAACCACGACATCTTTCTGGAACTGCATACGATAGTCGAGCGCGATTTGGGTTGCAAACACTACGGCTTCAGGATCATCACCATTCACATGCAACACCGGCGCTTCAATCATCTTGACCACATCTGAGCAATACAGCGTAGAACGCGAATCGCGTGGATCTGAGGTGGTAAAGCCGATTTGATTATTGATGACAATGTGTACAGTACCGCCCGTACCATAGCCACGCGTCTGCGCCAGATTGAGCGTTTCCATGACAACGCCCTGACCAGCGAAAGCGGCATCACCATGCACCAGTATCGGCAACACTTGACGACCATCAGCATCCCCGCGACGTATCATGCGCGCCTTGACCGAACCTTCGACCACTGGGTTGACGATTTCAAGGTGGGACGGGTTGAACGCAAGCGACAAATGCACCGGACCGCCCGGTGTAGAGATATCGCTGGAGAAGCCCTGATGATATTTGACATCGCCCGCAGGTAAATCATCACCATGCTTGCCTTCGAATTCGGCAAATAATTCTTGCGGCATTTTGCCCAGAATATTGACCAGTACATTCAGACGGCCACGATGCGCCATGCCGATGACGATTTCTTGTATGCCCTGATTACCTGCGCGCTGTATGGTTTCATCCAGCGATGCGATGAAGCTTTCGCTACCTTCGAGCGAGAAGCGCTTCTGCCCTACGTATTTGGTATGAAGATAACGCTCCAGACCTTCGGCTGCAGTTAATCGGTCCAGGATGTGGGTTTTTTGTTCGCGCGTAAACGACGCACTGGCACGGCTAGATTCCAGTCTTTCCTGCAACCAGCGCTTCTGCGCTGGATCGGTGATGTACATGAACTCGGCACCGATAGAACGGCAGTAGGTGTCGCGCAAGGCATTGAGCAAATCGCGCAATGACGCGGTATCGCTACCAAAATAAGTGTTGCTGATGTTGAAGACGATATCCATGTCCGCATCAGTGAAGCCATAAAAGCTAGGCTCTAACTCAGGTATGACGGCTCTTTCCTGACGCTGCAGCGGATCAAGATTGGCCCATTGTGTGCCTAGAAAACGATAGGCTGCAATTAGCTGGGTGACAGCAACACGCTTGCGTCCCATTTCTGCATCTGCAGAAGCCGTAACGTTACGGATGGGACCGAGCTTGGCGCGTTCTGCAAAGGACGCGACGACAGGCGCATGGGCCACATCGGGACGATCACTGCCATCAACTGCAGGCACGTGCTGCATGGCGTCGAAATAGGAACGCCAGTTGTCTGGTACAGAACCGGGGTTTAGAAGATAAGCCTCGTAGAGTTCTTCTACATACGGGGCATTACCTCCGAACAAATAGGAGTTGGAAAAAAACTGCTGCATCATTTTGCTCACCTTTTCCTCGCGCTTCGCGAGATTAGCGGGTTGTGGAATCCAAACTGCGCAGACTGCGCATTCGAAATTTCCGAACGGATCCGAACGAATCCAACTTAACCTTCTGCTTTGCGGGCTTACCGCGTCACAGATTGCACAACACAAATCGGAGTTGAGCATAGCATAGCCGCCCGGCCCCAGTAACAAAAACGGGCCGAAATCGGCCCGTTAAGAATGCATATTTACTGCTTATCGTTTTGACATTGGCAATACATCGCGTGTATTGGATCCGACAAACAATTGACGCGGACGACCAATTTTCTGTTCTGGATCTGAAATCATTTCATTCCATTGCGCGATCCAACCCACTGTGCGCGCCATGGCGAATATGCCGGTAAACAATGAAACCGGAATGCCTAGCGCCGATTGCACGATGCCAGAATAGAAATCCACATTCGGATAAAGCTTGCGGGAGACGAAGTATTCATCTTCCAGCGCGACTTTTTCGAGTGCCATCGCTAGCTTGAACAGCGGATCATTTTCCAAACCGAGTTCGGTCAAGACTTCATAGCAGGTCTCACGCATGAGTTTGGCACGTGGGTCATAGTTTTTATAGACGCGATGACCAAAGCCCATCAG
>CAIVDH010000240.1 GCA_903904635.1 uncultured Burkholderiales bacterium
CCGAGATTGCTATCTACACCTACACGCAGCAGCTGGTACGTACGACCTTGCAGCATCTGCTGGAAACTACCGGCAGTGGCAACGATGTCGGTAGTGCGACCAGACTCGCGCAGTAAACGCAATATGATCATGATGGCGGAAAACATCGGCTCCAATGGGCCGAACCAGCCCATGATATCGGCGCGTCGCTGTTCAGTTGGTAATTGCTGCCAAGCGAAATAAGAAGGCAGATCAAATTCACAGGCGCCACCAGGGATGATGGTGCGCCCACGTATGCTCATAAGCCATTCGTTTTCGCGTATGTGCTGACCGGTTTTGCCTTGCATGGCAATTAATGCAGAACTGGTTTGCTCTACATCAGAGATGATGGCATTGAGTCGATCAGCTTCTACATTCGGATTGGACTTGAAGCTGGCCAGCGTTTGTTTTTGACGTTCGAGCTCTTGCAGCAAATCGGATTTCAAATCAGCGCGGCCACAGACTTCAAGCATCTCAAATATCGTGGTCAGCGCTACATGATGTTGAAGGGGATTGTCTTGCTGTACGAAGAAATTAAATTTATCGTACAGGTCTTCCAACCGCAGCATAGTGCGAATACGCTCGTTGAAAGGGTATTCGTAAACGGTCAAAGCGACAATCCTTAGGAGTTGATTAGAAAATAACTAGCGTGATTTTGACCTAAGCGCAGGGAAAATACAAACTTCTGGCCTTGTTTCGTGCTTATTTTTTTGCAGCGAGATGAAGATACAAATTATGCAACTCCTCTACGGTGGCTTCTAATTGTGTCAAATCATGCTCATTGCTGATGATATCGTCAGCAGCAGCAAGCCTTTCACTGCGGCTGGCCTGACTATTCATGATCGCCTGCACCTCTGATTCTGCAAGTTGATTACGGCGCATCACGCGTTCACGCTGCAAGGCCTCACTGCAATCAACTACCAGCACGCGATCTACTTTATCGCGCCAGCGTCCTGATTCCACCAGCAAGGGCACCACATAAATCAGATACGGCCCGGCGGCCAGCGCTGCCGCTTTACTGGTTTCAGCGCCTATGAGCGGATGCAATATGGATTCGAGTCGCTTGCGTGCGTCCTGATCAGCAAATACTTTTTTACGCATGGCCGTGCGATCCATGGCGCCATTGGCTGCAATGTATTCTTTGCCAAAAGCCTCGCCTATAGCCTGATTCGCCGCGCCACCAGCCATGGTCAGGCTGTGTGCGATCTGGTCAGTGTCGATAATGGCAGCGCCGCGTTTGGCAAACAAATCTGCTACCAATGACTTGCCGCTGCCTATGCCACCAGTCAGGCCTATGGAAAATTTATGCATGAAGTATTGAGGTGCCGCGTACGAAAGTAAAAATTCAAATATGGTGGGCGCAGTGGAAGAGCCTTAGCGTATCAGACGCATCAAGCGCACAGCGGGCCTAATCATGCCACTAAACTGCTGCACCCATATAGAGCTGCAAAATAGATTTGCCCGCCAGCAGAGCCACCAGCCCGGCCAAAGCGAGGAAAGGTCCAAACGGTATCGGGTGATCGCGCTGATGTCCGCGCCAGAAAATAAGTGCCAGCCCGGTGATGGCGCCGATGGCTGAGGCCAGCAATATGATTAAGGGCAGCATCATCCAGCCCAGCCAGGCGCCGAGTGCGGCGAGTAGTTTGAAGTCACCATAGCCTATGCCTTCCTTGCCGGTGGCGAGCAGAAAACCCCAATACACACTCCATAACAACAAATATCCTGCCGCTGCACCGATGACGGCGTCTGATAGTGGCACAAATAGTCCATACAGATTAACCAATAGTCCCAGCCACACCAGCGGCAGAGTAAGGTCATCTGGCAGGGTTTGGGTATTGATGTCTATGCCGGACATGGCAATTAACATCCACACCATCAAGAGCGCTGCGATGCCCGTGATTTCGCTGCCTAGCTGCCATACCACCAGTGCAGTGCAGGCGGCGGTAAATAATTCAACAAGAGGATAGCGCGCTGAAATCGGCGTCTTGCAATGACGGCATCGCCCGCGCAGCCATAGAAAGCTAACGAGCGGAATATTTTCCATGGCAGAGAGCGTATGACCGCAATGCGGACAGGCTGAACGCGGCACGAATAAATTGTAACGACTGGTGTGTGGT
The DNA here is from genome assembly GCA_903904635.1 of uncultured Burkholderiales bacterium. Lineage (GTDB taxonomy): Bacteria > Pseudomonadota > Gammaproteobacteria > Burkholderiales > Burkholderiaceae_D > Pernthalerella. The sequence goes on from CAIVDH010000240.1 coordinate 2,136, forward strand.
GGCGGCGCATTGCTGGCTTGCGCAATGTAGTTATCGGATTCGCGTTGCATCATCAGCGGTAAGCGATGGATCACGACATTCAGCAAGCTGCCTATGAATAAGCCTATAAAGGCCCAGATCACTGTCGCTGAGAGCGTGGCGGGCGCTGCCATCAGCAGCGATAAAAAAGAGTCAGGAAAGTTAGTCATCACACTACCGAGCCTAATTGAAAGATGGGCATGTACATGGCAATCACCAAGCCGCCGATTAAACCGCCCAGTATCACCATGATTACAGGTTCCATTAATGAAGACAGCGAGTCCACAGCGACATCAACTTCATCTTCATGAAATTCAGCTACCTTGGAGAGCATCTGGTCCAGCGCTCCAGACTCTTCACCGATAGCGACCATTTGCGTCACCATGGAGGGAAATACTTGAGTATTTTGCATCGCCACCACCAAACTTGAACCGCTGCTGACTGCTGCGGAGATTTTGCGTGTTGCTTCCAGATAGACTGCATTGCCGGACGCACCACCGACAGATTCCAATGATTCTACCAAGGGTACACCTGCTGCGAACATGGTCGATAAAGTCCGGGTCCAGCGGGCGATGATGGCTTTGCGTACGATGATGCCAAATATGGGTAGCCGCAGCATCAGCCTGTCTGTGGCAGCCTGCATGGACGCAGATTTTTTCCATGCGCGGATAAACAGCGTGCTGGCTATTGCCACGGCAGCGGCGAGTAAATGCCAGTAACTGACGAATTGATCAGACATCCAGATCACCACACGGGTTGGTAACGGCAGCTCTGCACCAAAGCTGGCAAACACGCCCTTGAATGCCGGCACCACCCAGATCATGATGACTGCTGTAACAAGAAAAGCTACCACCATAATCGCCAGCGGATACGTCAGCGCC
>CAIVDH010000241.1 GCA_903904635.1 uncultured Burkholderiales bacterium
AAATCCAATCTGATTAATCAGATCAGCCAGGTTGTAGACAATGCTCAATTTTGGTCCTTCTACACCACCACCAAAACGCGCAATGAAGTAGACCAGCGGATAAAGCGCCCAGCCCACTGTGACGATGAGTCGTAACCAAAAAAATCCGCGCTGCGTGATTTCATTGCCACTGTCTGAATTAATTTCGCTCAGTCGGCCGAAAAAAACTTCACCCAGCACATACAACCAGCCGACCAGGCCTATCAAAAATCCTAGTGTCGGATGCATCAGATTGACATCGCCAAGATAGCGCGCCAGCACCATCAGCACAGACACAATCAACAAGCGCCAGAACAAGCCAACTGGCGGCGATGCAATCGCGTTTATGAAAAAATACAGAGCCACGACTTGCAATGGCATGCTAATGAGCCAATCTATATAGCGATAGATGATGGTGATTTGTTGCGCCTCCAACCAAACCTGGCTCGAATGAAAATAATGCATGGCACCCACCAGCGTGACTAGCCCGGCCAGTGCAACCGGAAGCTTCCATCGCTTTGATACCCAGGCCGTTCCCATGATGAGCAGTAAAGTTGCAGCAATCATCGCCATCAACAGTAAAGAGAACGTGCCGCTGGCCACATCGGTCGCCTGTAGCAGTTTGTTACTCATAGTTCACTCTCCGAATAAATTGATAAATCATTTTCATGTTGTTTAAATTTGCGTACGTATATGAGGGGAGCGGGCATACAAAGCCACCATGGGCACAATCAGTAAACCAAATATGAATTGCTGCCATTCAAAGCGTAGTCCGATACCAACCAAAAAAGACGTCAGCACCTGTAACACGAGCACACCGATGACTGTGAAGCCGTAACCCCCATAGCCACCCAGCAGCGATGTGCCACCGATAACAACAGCGGCCAGCGTCATAAATAAATACGGCTGTCCGACGCCGATAAATCCGCCGCCACTCCAACCCAGCAGTAACGCACCAGTCAGCGCTGCAACGCCCCCGCTGACACCATACGCACCCACCCAATAGCGCCGCTCAGAAATCGATAAGCGTTGCGCGGATGTCCGGTTGCCACCAAGTGCATAAAGATTGCGTCCATAAACCGAATTTTTTAATCCATAGATCAATAGGCCGGCAACAATGATCCAGATAAAAATAACAGGCGGCACATCCAGTCCAAAGGTATTTCCATTCATGGAAGCGAGGTTCTTGAGCCAGTAAGGTACAGTGCCAAATACATTACCGGCATATTCAGTTCCGATGCTCGTCAAAATCTGCGTAATGCCAGAGACAGCAAAGCCCACACCCAAAGTCAGGATCAGTGCAGAGCCCTGCAAGCGGAAACTGAGATAACCATTAATGAGTCCGATACCCACGCCCAGCAAAAGTACGATGATCACAGCCAACCACGGCGGCACACCCAGACCGATCAGATAAAGCAGACCGACATTGGCCGACCCGATGATGAAGGGAATAGACAGATCAAGGCCGCCAAGTAACGCCACCAGCGTCTGGCCCAAACAGGCAAGCCCAAGAAATGAGGCGAACACCAGCATGGATTTAATATTAGTGAGACTTAAGAAACCATTTATTTTCATCGACGCCACGATGAACAATCCAATCAGTACCATCAGACCGATGAATGCACTTCGGTTATCAACGAAAAATTTACTGACTTTGACTGCGAGAATGAGTAGCGCCGCAAGTATCAATCCGACGATGATATTAACCAGCGTAAGAAAACCATCAATTGCTGCTGCAAGTATCAAAAATCCGAGCAACAACAAAGCCAGACTAATAAGTAACGCACTATTGCGCATGACAAAACCATGCAGCGCAGCACGACTGCTTTGCGGCTCTCTGTCCTCTCCTGTCTGACCAAGGCTAAGTTCAATTAACCAACGATTCAAATAGGAATTCCAGACCCAGATCACCAATGCGAACGTTGCGGCAGTCAGGAAGATGACTTGTTGCGCAGGTATGTTTTGCCAAAAGCCGAGAATCAAACCCAGGCCTGAAATCAGCACGCCCAAAAATAGCCCTATCCATTTCGCTGCCTTAGCAATAGGCGTCATCATTGCTGTGGTCTCATGATTGGCACTCATTTCGCACTCCCGCTATCCAACCCATTTACCAGCCTGGGCAAAGAAGAGGCTTCTACTAAGAAGTAAGCAGCCAGCACAATCATCGAGGCAATGATGACGAAAATCAGTGGTGTCATGGTGCGCTTGTGAGTTTGTGAGACCACTGCTCGCAAGACCAGCACGAACGACAACAAAATGATGATGGCAAAAGTGATCGGGCGAGCAAGCTTAGAGTCCGATGCATGCTCAGTCGTATCGCTGTCCAATGGCTCGAAGATGAAACGACTCAGCATAGAGCCGGAATTCGATTCAGTCTTAGGCTCTGTAGCGGCAATAGCATCCGCAGGTAAGGATTCTGGCTGTACCAGTGAAAGTTCAGGTGCAGTATTGACCGCCATAGCTGGCTCGGCAGCTGCATCAACGGCCGTATCAACTGCACCAACTCCCGGTGCATCTGCTGTCATCGCGCTGACATCTGATGAATCATTAATTACTTCGACTACAGGGTCTGATGCGACTTGTTCGACGATTGGTGCTTTTCCTGCAAGGCGCGTGTAATCAAAGGTCTTGTGTAAACTAATGGTGAGAAAAATGAGCGACAAAACCATGAACAGCATATACGGCGAGACTGCGCGTATATACCGCTGAATTTTTGGCAAGCCTACTGCAAGCAATAATGAGATGACTAAAATAATGCCGTAAGCAAGATCGGTCACAAATCCTTGTACCGCACCAAAGTTAAAGGTAGCCAGTACATAACCGATCAGGAATAAATTTAATGCACCTAATAATGATCCGGTCACACCACCACGTCCACCAGCCAGACTGGTACCACCCAGTACCAATGCAGTCACTGCAATGAGGGTGTACGTTGTGCCTTGAGTCGGATCACCAGACCCTATCAATGCGGTGAACGTTAGCGCTGCCAATGCACTAAAGATACCCGCGATAACATGCGCACCCAGTCGGACGACATAAATACGCACACCACTCGTGTAAGCAGCGCGTTCATCCGAGCCCATCAGGCGCAGATGCCCATAAAATGCAGTGGTAGAAAACAGCAGCCAGCCAACTGTCGCCAACACCAAAATTACCAGTATCGGTGAATCTATCGACGTGCCCGCACCCCAGGGCATCATCCATTCTGGTGCCGTGCCACCCGGGCGCGACATGATGACCAAGTTAATACCTGAGAGTGCAAGAAATCCGCTGAGGGCCACGATGATAGGCTGCACCCGAACAAATAGAATGATCAAGCCCATCAGTAACTGATACGCGATACCCACTGCGATGGCATAAAGAAAGACTGCAATCGGCGAAGAAACCAAACCTGCGCCATGCAATTGAATAAGCGTGACATTGATAAAACCAATCAAGGGTCCGACAGACAAATCAACTGTCGCCCTGCCCGCAATGGCCACAGCCATCAGTGCATACGTCGCCAGCACTAAGGGCGCCACGACAATAATTGCACTGCCAATACCCGAGCTTGAAATAAGACTGGGGCTGCGCAAAACGGCAACAACCAGTAGCACAAACAATAACAAAATCGGCACGAGCAAAAACGTGTTGAACGACGCCGACGGCGCCCTGGCTTTGAAGTCACTCATTGCTGACTTTCAAAACAAAAAGCATCGTATAAATGACGATGGCGGATCAACATGAATTTGCTCGTTTTTCAAAGACGTGAATAAAAAAATCAATTACCAACGATTAGATGACTTGCGTGGAAAATTATCTTCTCGGGTAGAAAAGTTATATTCCACACGCCCAGTTGGCGTTGCTTGTTGAGTTGGTCTGCGATCGCGCTCTGCATCGACGATACGAGCCAGTACAGGCATCAGATATTTTTTAAATACCTCTGGGTTTTCACACATAGGGAAATGGCCAATATCTTGCATGATGATGGTTTCTGAATTACGGATCTTGGCACCGGTAGCCTCGGTCATTTCAGGCGTACAGGCAAAATCATAGACACCCGTCATCAGATACATTGGCACTTTGCCCGATATTTTTCGGCACAGATCGCGGAAGTCGTGATCATGTGAATAGAAATGCAAATCGCCTTTAAACACGCCCGGGCCGCCTTGCGCGTAGTACCACCAGGTTTCCCAACGATATTCGTCTGGGCTCTGTGGTGCCATCAAACCAAAGACCGCTGTTGCACAGACTTCGCCACCATTTATATGCGGATGATGCAAAGGATCGATCCACCAGCCTGGCGAATAATCGCAAGCCTCAATCGCAATAAGTGCGGCTACATCATTCTCAAAATTTAGTGCGATGGGCATACAGATATTGCCACCCATAGAGCTACCCATAATCACAGGCTTATGCAATTCCAACGCATCGCAAAACGCCATCACGAATTCTGAATAGAATTTTGATGTAAGTTTGTATTCGTCTTCTTCTTTATAAAAATCCTGATGCGGTATCGATTTGCCATGACGTGGCAAATCCAATGCGATTACACGGAAATTTTTCGTAATATCAGGATCACAAAGCTGATGACGGTATTCGCGACCATCTGTACCAGCGGTATGCAAACAGACTAGCGGAATGCCCTGCCCGTTCTCTTCGTAATAAACGCGATACTCTTTACCTGCATAGGTGATATATACGTATCGACCGACGATAGGATCGAAATTGGCCATATTAATTTGCTCCCTTTTTGCCAAAAATAATGTTCGTTAAACTTGACGCATCAGCGATAACATCCAAGTCAATGCTCGCAAGTTTTGCCAGAAAATTTTTGTGTCGCCTTCAATTTTCAGATTGCCATGCAATGGATGCGCCATAGCCCAGATATCATTAAACATCGGAGGTGGCATTGGCTCGATAAATTTATTCCATGAAGTCGCAGGTGCACGCAATGCAAATTGCCAGCCCATCATGTTGGCGTGAATC
>CAIVDH010000242.1 GCA_903904635.1 uncultured Burkholderiales bacterium
CCGCGCATGGCAGTAATGCTGCAGTCGAAATTTGCGGCATCAGCGGCTGCTGAGAAGCTTAATCCTGCTGAGATAAGCAGGGCATAGGCAGATAATTTTTTTATAATTTTTTTCATGGCGCCACTCCACTGGGCAAGCAGAATTCAGGGGTTTTACCATTATAGATGAGCGCAGGTCTTGATAGCGCTCATCCACGCAGCGTCATAGAAATTAAATTTTTAGATGGCCGCGAGTATGTCAGCGCGCTTGAGCTCTGGCGCCAGTTGCAGGATAAATTCCAGCGTATAGGCACGCAAATAGGCGCCACGACGCACTGCGACCCGCGTCGTATTTGGTGCAAACAAATGGCTGGCCTGTATCTCTTTAAGGCTTTGATTGAAGCTGGGGCCTATCGCCATCGAAGCGACTATACCCACACCCATACCCAGTGCAACATATTGCTGAATCACGTCTGAATCCATGGCGGTAAGTACGATATCCGTGTCCAGCTCTTCGGCTCTGAAGGCATCATCAATATGGCTACGCCCGGTAAAGCCTTGGTCGTAAGTGATCAGTGGCCATTTGGACAAGCTCGCCAGCGTTAGCTGTTTTTCTGACAAGAGTGGATGACCATCTGGCACCACCACTGTGTGATGCCACTGATAGCAAGGAAAAGAGGCCAGCCCATCAAATTGCGCCAGACCTTCGGTGGCGATGCCTATGTCGGCTTTGCCAGACAATACCCATTCTGCAATATGCTCAGGTGCGCTTTGTTGTAACGCGACGCGTACATCAGGAAAGGCCAGACGGAATGCCTGCACGATTTTTGGTAAAACATAGCGCGCTTGTGTATGCGTGGTGGCCACCGATAAGGTGCCGCTTTTTAGACCAGAATATTCATCGCCTGCCTGCTGCAGATTTGCCGCCTCCAATAGCAGCCGCTCAATAATAGGTAAAACATTTTTGCCCGGTTCAGTCAGGCCAGTTAAGCGCTTGCCATTGCGCTCGAAAATATCCACCCCCAGCTCTTCTTCGAGCTCACGTATTTGTCGGCTTACGCCGGGCTGAGAAGTAAAAAGCGCATTGGCTACTTCAGTGAGGTTAAAGCCGCGACGGACTGTTTCGCGAACTGAACGCAGCTGTTGAAAATTCATGATGATTCCTGTTGATTCCTGTTGATTACTGTTTTTTCTATTAATGACTTAATTCAAAAATTATTTTATGCAGCGTCATTGAGAAAAACGCGCAACTGCTTAGGCCTGGCTACTAGCATGTCGCCTTCTTGCAAATTTAATTGATTGAAGTATTCGCTAGGGATGACAGCTTCAATTAATTCCTGATTATCTGCACGTGCCAGTTCCAGTTGCGCCAGCGGCCCGATTGCATGCGCATGCAGTAGTTTGACTACAATGCCCTCAGCACCCGGGATATATCTGGCTACCTCTATTTCATGCGGTCGCACATAGCCTACAGCCTTGCCATCAAGGGTAGTTGTATCACCTGCCACTGCCAGTCTGATGCCATCTGTATCGAGCATGCCCTCGTGCACACGGCCATGAAATAAATTCACATTGCCAAGAAAGCCGTAAACGAATGGTGTAGCAGGATGATTGTAGACTGCACTGGGTGCACCTATTTGTTCAACGCGGCCTTTATTCATCAACACAATTTGATCCGATACTTCCAGCGCTTCTTCCTGATCATGGGTGACGAAAATACTGGTAACGTGCAGATCATCATGCAGCCGCCGCAGCCAGCGGCGTAATTCTTTACGCACTTTGGCATCTAGTGCACCAAATGGTTCATCTAATAGCAGCACGCGAGGCTCTACAGCCAATGCACGCGCCAGTGCTATGCGCTGACGCTGGCCGCCTGAGAGTTGTGGCGGATAGCGATCTGAGAGCCAGTCCAGTTGTACCAGATCGAGCAGGCGATGCACTTTTTCTCTGATTGCATTTTCAGAGGGACGCAAATGCCGTGGCTTGACCCGCAAACCAAATGCAATATTTTCAAACACGCTCATGTGTTTAAAAAGCGCATAGTGCTGAAATACAAAGCCGACCTGACGCTCGCGTACATGACGCGCTGACGCATCTTCACCATCAAGTAAAACCTGTCCAGCGTCTAGCTGCTCCAGGCCGGCAATAATGCGTAATAGTGTGGTCTTGCCGCAGCCGGAAGGGCCGAGCAGGGCGGTCAGTTCACCAGTAGGGAAATTTAGCGAGACATTATCGAGTGCGACAAATTCACCAAAGCGCTTGTTGATATTTCTGACTTCTATACTCATGAAAAATGCTCCTGTGTGGCGTTATCTTTAACTCGCAGTACGCGCCATTCAATCAATGATTTGAGTAAAAGTGTCACTAGCGCCAGCAACGCTAATAATGAAGCGACAGCGAAAGCGGCTGCAAAGTTATATTCGTTATAGAGAATTTCAACTTGCAGTGGCATGGTGTTAGTTTCGCCGCGTATATGACCTGATACGACCGACACCGCACCAAATTCACCCATCGCTCGGGCATTGCATAAAATCACACCGTATAGCAGACCCCACTTAATATTCGGTAGCGTCACATGCCAGAACGTGCGCCAGCCGGATGCACCTAAAACTAATGCAGCCTCTTCTTCTTCATTGCCTTGCGCTTGCATGAGCGGGATGAGTTCGCGTGCTACAAATGGAAATGTCACAAACACGGTGGCCATGACGATGCCAGGTACAGCAAATAAAATTTGTATATCGTGATCCATCAGCCATGCGCCAAACCAGCCATGCGCCCCAAACAGCAGCACATAAATCAGACCGGATATGACAGGTGAAACTGAAAACGGCAAGTCAATCAATGTAAGCAACAGACTTTTGCCGCGAAATTCAAATTTAGAAATCGACCAGGAAGCGGCTACGCCAAATACAAGATTGAGTGGCACTGCAATCGCTGCCGTAATCAGCGTCAGGCGTATCGCCGAGAGTGCATCTGGTTCTATGATGGCGGCCAAATAAGCCTGCCAGCCCTTGCGCAGGGCTTCAGAAAATACAGCGATCAGCGGCATGAGTAAAAACAGTGCGGCAAAACTTACGGCAATGACGATGAGTACAACGCGCACCCATGTCGGCTCTAGCGTTGCAGCTGGTGTGAATGCAGGCTCATGCCGCGCTGGCACAGAAGTGCGGAGTGGGGTTGCAGCAGCGCTCATCTTATCTCCGTGATTTGGTAGCTTGGCCGCGGCTCCAGGCCTGCAGCAGATTAATCATCAATAGCATCAGGAATGACGCAGTCAACATCACCACGGCAATTGCGGTGGCGCCCGCATAATCATATTGTTCGAGCTTGGTGATGATGAACAGCGGCGTGATCTCTGAAACCATCGGTAAATTTCCGGCGATGAAAATTACTGAGCCGTATTCACCGAGCGAGCGCGCAAAAGCCAGCGCAAAGCCCGTGAGCAATGCCGGAAAAATCGTCGGCAATATCACGCGCAAAAAAGTTTGCAATCGACTCGCACCCAGACTGGCGGCGGCTTCTTCGAGTTCACGCTCGGCATCTTCCATCACCGGTTGCACAGTGCGCACCACAAACGGCAGTCCTATAAAAATCAGCGCGATCGTAATGCCCAGCGGTGTGAAGGCGACTTTAATGCCCAGAGTTTCAAGATGACGGCCCAGGATGCCGTTAGTGGAATACAGGCTTGTGAGGGCAATACCTGCTACTGCTGTGGGCAGCGCGAACGGCAAATCAACCAGCGC
>CAIVDH010000243.1 GCA_903904635.1 uncultured Burkholderiales bacterium
ATCTGGTGCTGTCTAAAGTCCCAGAAGCCGACGGCAAACTCATCCCCGGTGTGAAAGGCATTTCTCTTTTTATCGTTCCAAAAAAACTCGTCGCTGCCGATGGCTCATTAGGTGAGCGTAATGACGTAGTGCTGGCCGGGCTAAATCATAAGATGGGCTACCGCGGCACCACGAATTGCCTGCTAAATTTTGGCGAAGGTAAATTTCAGCCTGAAGGTAAACCTGGCGCTATTGGTTATCTGGTCGGTACATTGCATCAGGGCTTGGCCGGCATGTTTCATATGATGAATGAAGCGCGTATCGGTGTTGGATTGGGTGCTGTCATGCTGGGTTACACCGGCTACCTGCATGCGCTGGATTATGCGCGCAATCGACCACAGGGAAGACATCCGGCTAACAAAGATCCCATTCAGCCCCAGGTACCAATCGTGGAGCATACCGACGTCAGACGCATGCTGTTGGCCCAGAAAGCGTATGTAGAAGGCGGACTGGCACTAACCTTGTATTGTGCGCGGCTGGTAGACGAAGAAAGAACAGCTGAAGATATTAATGCTCGAGAGGAAGCAAAATTTTTGCTCGACATACTCACGCCCATCGCAAAATCCTGGCCATCGCAATGGTGTCTGGAAGCTAATAGCCTGGCTATACAAGTGCATGGCGGCTATGGCTACACCCGTGAATATGCAGTCGAGCAGTTTTATCGTGATAACCGTCTCAATCCCATACATGAAGGTACGCATGGCGTTCAGGGTTTAGATTTGCTCGGTCGTAAAGTCATCATGCACGAAGGCGCAGCATTTAAGCTGCTGAGTGTAAAACTGCGTGCAAGTATTGCAAAGGCTACTGGTACGGCATTGGCTGATTTAGCCTCGTCATTGTCTGATCGTTGGACTCGCCTTGAGCAAGTCACAGCCATGCTGCATGCCGCTGGTGACCTAAACAAAACACTCGCCAATGCTTCGCTCTATCTGGAAGCATTCGGTCATTTAATTATCAGCTGGATCTGGCTGGAGCAGGCATTAGCCGCGCTTCCTATGAAGCAGGGTGATACAGATTTTTATGCCGGTAAGCAGCAAGCTTGTCGCTGGTTTTTTCGCTGGGAATTACCCAAGGTGGATGCACAGCTTAATCTGCTGGCCGAAATAGACACCACAACGCTGGATATGCAGGATGCGTGGTTTTAACTCATCAAAAAATTAATATGATCAAACACATCGTAATGTGGCAATTGAAAGACCACGCCGAAGGTGCAGACAAAGCGACCAACGCATTGAAAATGAAAGCGCTGCTTGATGCCTGTGCAAACATCGTGCCGGGCATAATCAAGCTCGAGGTTGCTATTGCCAAGCCTGGTCTGGAAGCCACCTATGATGTGGTTTTATATTCTGAATTTGCATCAGCTGCGGCACTCGACGCTTATCAAAATCATCCTCAGCATTTAGCTCTGAAACCATTTGTAAGCGCAGTTAGGCTGGCCAGACAGTGCATGGATTATGAAGTTAACTAAAACACGGAACTCATATGCACAACAACATGCACACTATCAAGCAACTGTTTGATTTATCAGGAAAAACAGCCCTCATCACCGGCGGCTCACGAGGCCTGGGTCTGCAAATGGCAGAAGCATTGGGCGAGCAAGGTGCAACGCTTGTCCTGTCTTCACGCAAGCAAGATGAACTTGATGCAGCCGTTGCGCACTTGAAGCAGCGCGGTATAAGCGCGCACGCCATCGCTGTCGATATGGGTAAAGAAAATGCAGCAATGCCACTGGCAGAGGCGGCCATGAAGCAACTGGGCCATATCGATATTCTGGTCAACAATGCCGGTGCAAGCTGGGGCGCGCCAGCGGAAGATCATCCGCTTGAAGCCTGGGATAAGGTCATGAATCTCAATATACGCAGCATCTTTCTGCTCTCGCAGGCAGTCGGGAAGCTGTCCATGATTCCACGACAATCCGGCCGCATCATCAACATCGCTTCTATCGCCGGCTTAGCTGGCAATGGCCCCGGCATGCAGACGATTGCTTACAACACGTCTAAAGCTGCGGTCATTAATTTCACCCGTACCTTAGCTGGTGAATGGGGACAATATGGCATTACCGTTAATGCGATTGCACCGGGCTTCTTCCCTTCAAAAATGACCAAAGGTCTGCTGGACAAATTAGGCGCAAAGGAGATGGCTGCGCGTGCACCGCTGCGCCGGCTGGGCGACGATGAAGATTTGAAAGGTGTCGTGCTGTTATTTGCTACCGCAGCAGGTAAGCACATCACCGGACAGACACTCGCTGTTGATGGCGGCGTTTCAGCTGTACTTAGCTAAAGGCCATGAAACAATCGCCGCAGTTTCCGTTTGACATACCCTTTCTTACGGAAATGGGCGTGGAATTTCTCAGTATGGAAAATGGTCGGGCACAGGTCGCGCTAAACCTGGGTCCACAACACATGAACAGCTGGCAAGTCACGCATGGCGGCGTCAGCATGACGCTGCTTGATGTGGTCATGTCGCTTGCCGGTCGCTCACTTGATCCGGATTCACGTGCTGGCGTCACCATAGAAATGAAGACCAGTTTTTTACAGCCGGGTGGTAAACCCGGCCACCGCCTGATCGCGAGCGGACACGCATTTCACCGATCAACAACCATGTGCTTTTGCGAAGGAGAGCTATACGATGGCGACAAACTGGTTGCCAAAGCCATGGGTACTTTTAAGTATATAAAGCGCTTGGACGCAGCTGCCAAGCTCTCAACCTAACAATTATCAAACAATTTTTTTAATGGGATTTATCATGACCAGCTATCAGCAAATCGTACTCGCATCCCGCCCGCAAGGTGTCGTAAACGTGAATAATTTTCGTCTGGAGACTGTACCTGTACCGACGATTAAAGAGGGCGAAGTATTGGTGCGCAATCATTATCTTTCTCTTGATCCGTACATGCGCATGCGTATGGAAGACGTAAAAAGCTATGCGGCTCCTCAAGAGCTTGATGCGGTCATGGTAGGTGGCACGGCTGGCGAAGTTGTCGCTTCAAAAAACCCTAAATTTGCCGTGGGCGATAAAGTTGTCGGTATGTTGGGATGGAGCGAAATGGCCGTCAGCGATGGCGTCATGCTAAAAAAAGTCGATACCACGCATATCCCTTTGTCAGCTTATTTGGGCGCAGTCGGTATGCCAGGCATGACGGCATGGTATGGCCTGACACAAATCATCAAACCCAAAGCCGGTGACACCATTGCCGTATCCGCTGCCAGCGGTGCCGTGGGCACAGTGGTTGGGCAATTAGCCAAGTTACGTGGCTGCCGCGTGATCGGCATTGCGGGTGGTAAGGAAAAATGCGATTACGTCGTCAATGAATTAGGCTTTGATGCCTGCATTGATTATAAGGGCGGCAATCTCTACAAAGATGTCAAAGCTGCTGCACCCAATGGCATTGATGGACTATTTGAAAATGTAGGCGGTGTGGTGATGGACTCGGTATTAGCGCGCATGAATCCGTTTGGGCGCATCGCTTTGTGCGGACTCATCTCTGGCTATGATGGCGAGCCTATGCCTATTCATAACATGCGGGTTTTACTTTCCATGCGCCTGACATTACAAGGCTTCATCGTCTCAGAGCACATGGATTTATGGCCACAGGGGTTGACAGAAACCGGCACACTGGTGGCCGCCGGCAAACTGAAATTTCGCGAAACCATTGCAGATGGATTAGCCGCTGCTCCTGAAGCTTTTCTTGGCCTGTTACGCGGGAAAAATTTTGGTAAGCAATTGGTCAAACTGATCTAGGCATAGCAATGAAAAAATTCCAAAACAGTGTTGCTGTCATTACCGGTGCAGCTAGTGGTTTCGGTCGTGAATTTGCTATTGTCGGCGCGCGTCTGGGTATGAAGCTCGTATTGGCAGATGTGCAGCAGGATGCTTTGAATACGACTGCTGCCGAATTGCAAGCGCAAGGTGCAGATGTATTGGCAATGACTTGCGATGTGCGCAAAGCCGAACAAGTTGAGGCATTGGCAAAAGCAGCAATGGCACGTTTTGGCGCGGTACATCTGCTCTTCAATAATGCTGGCGTTGGTGCCGGCGGTCTGATCTGGGAAAGTTCGCAAGCAGATTGGGAATGGGTGTTAGGCGTTAATCTGTGGGGCGTCATACACGGCGTGCGCGTGTTTACGCCTTTGATGCTGGAGTGCGCCAAGCATGATCCAAATTACGAAGGCCATATCGTTAATACTGCCTCCATGGCCGGATTATTAAATCCACCTACTATGGGTGTCTATAACGTCTCCAAGCATGCCGTCGTGTCGCTCTCCGAAACGCTGTATCACGACCTTGATCTGATAGGTGCACCAATTGGTGCTTCCGTGCTTTGTCCTTACTTTGTACAGACCGGCATCAGCCAGTCACATAAGCATAGACCGGATGATGTGCGTGATGATGCGGCACCGACTGCGAGCCAGCGTGCTTCTCAAGTCACCTTAGAAAAAGCGGTTTCTTCGGGTAAGGTGAGTGCAGCAGAAGTCGCTGAACGTACCTTTGATGCCATTAGCAACAATACGTTTTATATTTACTCGCATCCTGCTGCGCTGGGCAATGTGCAAAAAAGAATGGAAGACATCATCACGGGCAGCAATCCCGCTGATCCTTATGAAGCTGCGCCTCACGTGCGGGAAAAACTGCAGGCAGGTATTAAGGGAGCGGCGTAATGGCTGCAAAGGTGGAATCAGGCCAGTTTGCTACGCTGCCTAATGGCACACGGCTGCATTATGCAAGCGCCGGTGAAAAAGGCCGTCCTCTCATGTTACTGGTGCATGGCTTTCCGGAATGCTGGATCGCATGGCAGGCGCAGTTGGAAGAATTCGGACAAGATTATTATGTGGTTGCGCCAGATTTACGTGGCTTTAATTTATCCGATATGCCCACCGATGTTGCCGCCTACAAGCCTAAATACATCATGCAAGATCTGCAGCAGCTAGTTGCATATCTGGGCTATGAACAATGCGCAATGGTCGCCCATGATTGGGGTGGTGCGATCGCCTGGAATATCGCGATAGCGCATCCGGAATTATTTGCACGACTCATTATCATTAATGCGCCGCATCCGTATTTGTTTGCCAAAGCGCTAGTCGAAAATCCTGAGCAAATCGCTGCCAGCGCGTATATGAATTGGTTGCGAGCGCCGGGTTCGGAACAGGCGCTGGCTAAAGATAATTTTCGTGTCATGGAACAGCTATTCATAGGCATGAGCGATCACGCAGGCGAGTGGTTCGATGCAGCATTGCGCGAAAAATATCATGCCTGCTGGTCACGCGGTCTGACTGGTGGTGTAAATTATTATCGCGCCTCGCCTATGCACCCGGCCACTGACACGGAAGCTGGTGCATCCAAGCTCAAGCTTGATCCTGCAGATTTTTTATGCAAACTACCTATACGCGTAATTTGGGGCGAGCGTGATCAGGCGCTGCGTCCAGTCTTGCTGGATGGGTTGGAACAATTCATTCCTGACTTAAAAATTGAACGTCTGCCCGAAGCTTCGCACTGGGTCAATCATGAACAACCACAAAAAGTAAACCAACTGATACGCCGGTTTTTAACCGAATAAAAAATATCATGTCAAAACAAGACTTCTCATTTTTTCATACGCTAAGGGTACGCTGGTCTGAAATTGATATGCAGGCCATCGTATTTAACGGTCACTATCTCAATTATTTCGATGTCGCTTTCACTGAGTATTGGCGCGCCACAAAATTACCCGATGTATTGGCACAGGCAGAAGCTGGACTTGAAATGTTTGCCCGCAAAGCCACGATTGAATATCACGCGCCGGCCAGATTTGATGAAATGCTTGATATCGGTGTGCGCTGTGCTGAGCTGGGCCGTACGTCATTGCGATTTGTGCTGGAGATTTATCGCAATGATGAATTACTCATTTCTGGCGAAATGCTGTATGTGCATGCAGACAGTCGTATTCGAAAAAGTGAACCGGTTCCTGCAATCTGGCGTGATACGTTAACTGCATTTGAAAAAGGTCTGGCAATAAAAATATGAACTGGTGCATCGTTACCGGCGACTGGGATCAATTGCGTGAAGACGCACAACGACTTCGCATAGAAGTTTTCGTTATCGAGCAATCCGTACCGATAGAGTTAGAGTGGGATGAATCTGATGCAATCAGTATACATACCGTAGCCTATGATGAAGACGGTCAGCCTATAGCTACAGGGCGACTTTTGCCAGACGGGCATATAGGTCGCATGGCAGTACGGAAAAATTTGCGTGGCGCCGGGCTAGGCGGTCTGGTGCTCAATACTTTATTGACTGAAGCACAGCGTATAGGCCATACGGAATTGATGTTGCATGCGCAAACGCATGCGCTGGGCTTTTATGAACGTCATGGATTTCACCGTGCAGGTGAAGAATTCATGGAGGCAGGTATTGCTCACATGAAAATGACATACTTGTTTTAATTTGTAGTAGACCATCGTCTTATTTCAAATCAATTGCATAGCGCGCCCGGTTGAACCATGTGTGTGCTAAAGACTCCACTTGAATGTTGATCAATTGATCGCTAGCCAGTGGATGCAATATGAGACTCTCGGATTTCATACGTAGCAATCTTGAGCCGATTGTAAAAAATTGGGAACAGTTTGCGCATGAGATTCCTGCAGGTCAGCAAATGAAAATTCTTGCTTTGCGCGATCATGCATTGGGCATACTTAATGCCATATCAGTTGATCTGGACGCCAGCCAGACCCCGCAAGAACAAACAGAAAAATCTAAAGGACATGCGTTAAGTCATGCCGTAGACACCTATGCGATGCGGCATGGTGCTGCCCGTATGTTTCAAGGTTTTGATGTGAATGAAACCTTGTCGGAGTTTCGTGCTTTGCGTGCGAGCGTATTACGCTTATGGATGGAATCGAGTAAAGATGAGTGGGCCAACATGCAACCTGCTTCCGAAGATCTCATGCGGTTTAATGAGGCCATCGATCAGGCGCTGGCAGAATCCGTACAAAAATTTTCCATGGTGAGTGACCGTAACACGCATTTGTTTGACACTTTACTTTCCGCATCGCCGGATTTGAATTTTTTATTTGATAAAGATGGAAAAATTATTTATGCAAATCGTGCTTTTTCAATATTGATCGGACGATCGCCCAATGATTTTCTGGATAAAAATTTTATAGATCTCAAATTACCAGAAGCAGAACATTTGC
>CAIVDH010000244.1 GCA_903904635.1 uncultured Burkholderiales bacterium
GCAGATATTCAATGATTCAATAGCAGATAAATTATTGAGTTCAAGTATGATGCTCGTCTCAACGACTGTTCAATGTTTTACATCATGCAAAATATGCTGTTTCGCATCACAATTAAGTTAGCTTTTGCCGTCATCGTTTTTTTATATAGTCTGCTCGCAGGTTCACAAGCTGTACAAGCTGCAGAAACAGTAATCACCGACAGCATGCAGCAGCGCATGCAAGCCTGCACGGTTTGTCACGGCAAAGAAGGCGTGTCGACCAATCAGGGATATTTTCCGCGCATTGCCGGCAAACCTGCCGGCTATCTTTATAACCAGCTGATTAATTTTCGCGACGGCCGACGGCATAATCTGGTGATGAGTCATCTGTTGCAAAATATGTCGGATGCTTATCTGCAGGAGATTGCGCTCTACTACAGCGCACTCGAATTGCCCTATCCGCCTGCTCAGTCTTCAGGTTTGGCGCCGACCTTACTGGAAAAAGGAAAGCAGCTGGTTTTATATGGTGACAAAGCGCGTGACATACCAGCATGCGTCGCCTGCCATGGCGAGGCTATGACTGGGCGTATGCCAACAACACCAGGATTACTGGGCCTGCCGCGTGATTATGTGGTGGCACAGATAGGCGCATGGAAATCTGGCTCACGCAAAGCGCTCGCGCCGGATTGCATGGTAGAAGTGGCAAAGCGTTTGTCCACACAAGATATTTATGCCGTCAGCAGCTGGCTTTCGTCTCAGCTCGTAAGCGGGACTGGTCATGCGGCATCTGCAAGCAAGCAAAAGACTGCAATTGCATGTGCAGGTGATAAGCCGTGATACAAACAGCACGCCGTAAATTATTCATTGCGTTGATTAGCGCAACTTTACTGACGATGGCATTGGTCTGGGTTGTGGTGGCATTAAATACGCGCGATGAGTCTGCAATTGAAACTGAGCCGGCATCGTTTATAGCTACGCTGTCTACTGCATCATCAGAGCAGCAGCTAGCGCGTGGCGCTTATCTGGCGCGTGTGGGTAATTGTGCGTCTTGTCATACGCAACCCGGTGGTGCTGCTTATGCTGGTGGCGTTGCTATCGACACGCCATTTGGCGCTATCTACGCTGGTAATCTCACGCCAGACATCAAGACCGGACTGGGCACATGGAATACATCGCATTTTTGGCGTGCAATGCACAACGGTCGTTCCAAAGATGGTCATTTGTTATATCCAGCTTTTCCGTATCCGCAAATGACGATTGTTACGCGTGCAGACTCCGATGCAATTTTTTTGTATCTGCGAAGCTTGCCTGCAGTTGAACAACCCAACAAAGCCCATGCGTTGCGCTGGCCATACAACACGCAAGCAGCACTGGCGTTGTGGCGCGCGATGTTTTTCAAACCAGCTCGCTATCAGACGCAACCGGATAAATCTGCGCTTTGGAATCGCGGTAGTTATCTGATAGAGGGTCTTGCGCACTGTGCAGCCTGTCATGCGCCGCGCAATGCGCTGGGTGCGATTACAGCAGATTCACCATTAAGCGGTGGCTCGCTGCTGGTCGATAAATGGTTTGCTCCCTCGCTTTTGCATATTGATGAAGCTAGTGTGGCCAATTGGTCTGATGCTGAAGTTGTCAAGCTGCTGCAAGCAGGTGTTGCAAAGCATGGCAGCGTTAATGGGGCTATGGCCAAAGTAGTTTTTGGCAGCACGCAGTATCTGACGGCGGAAGATTTGCAATCTATGGCGAACTATCTTAAAACGCTACCCGTGCTGAATAAACAATCTGTGCAATTTGAGCCGGCTGAAAAAGATGTGATGTTGCGCGGTGGCCGTATCTATGAGCAGCATTGTGCAAACTGTCATGGTGATACAGGGGAGGGCGTAGCTGGTGTTTATCCTTCTTTACATGCAAATCGTGCGGTGAATATGCAAAACACAAACAACCTGATACGCATTATTGTGGAGGGTGGTTTTGCGCCTGTTACGGAAAAAAATCCCAGGCCTTACGGCATGCCACCGATGGGACATGTACTCAGTGATCGTGATATTGCGGATGTGCTGACGTTCGTGCGACAAAGCTTTCAAAATCATGCGGCGATTTTGTCTGAGCTGGAAGTGATGCAGGCGCGTGATTAAGCAGGCGCGCATAGTTTCATGTCGAGTATCTAGCGTATTTGAAATATTTTTTACTCATTTAGTTGCATGCGCAAGCAAGGATTTTGTCAGGTGCTCGACGAAAGCCACTGCGTTCCGGCCTGCGCCGGAACGACGGTGGATGAGTGTGGAGCGCCTAAATCTCAAAAGTCATTCCGACGCAGGCCGGAATCCAGCGTCTTTGTTTGCATACGAACCCATCTTCTACCAAGCAGGCGATCAAGCATCAATTGCAAAATTAAAAATAACCAAATTCAAATGTTCCGGACAGTGGTGTATAGCCAAAAGATGTTAATGAAAATATAACACTATTTGCTATCGCACTTTGTACAGGTTGATCTGCTATCAGCATCAATTAGCAAGATGGCCATGTTTATTTTATTGTCCTCAAAGCACCACTTCATGTTAGATTAGATTGGCAAGATTGATAAAAAAACAGTAGCAGTTAGTACAACCTAATATTGCATAAATAAATAGAATAATAATGTGCCAACTGTAAAAGTTGGATGTGTTAACTGAAAGCTCAAAGCCAAAAGCTTAAAGCTAGTTTTTAC
>CAIVDH010000245.1 GCA_903904635.1 uncultured Burkholderiales bacterium
CGGTACTGCCGCGCCACCAGCGTAGCGCAATCGGTTTTTGGCGTGCGTGACCCACTATCACCAGATCCGCTTTCCATAGCGTGGCCATTTCTTCAATCACACTCACAGGCTCACCCACTTCCAAATGCTGCTCCACATGCAAGCCAGCAGCCTCTAGCAAAGCGGCGCCATCACTGAGCTCCTTCGCCATTTTTTCTTTTTCTTCTGTCAGCCCCTCTTCCACGCTGAGTACAGCCGCAGCAGCAAATTCCCCGACCAACAAATATGGCGGAGGACTGACCACTACCAACAAATGAATCGTGCTCGATTTATCCGGCGCTAAACGTATACATTCTTGTAACGCGACCCGGCTCTCAGGCGTACCGTTATAAGCCACCAAAATAGTCTGATACATATAAGCCTCCTTTTTATGCAGTATTTTTAAGCGAAGCTACACCAAGAATACGCGTCGGGCAATCCATGGCATAGGCAAGACTTACCCACAGAAACAGTGGACAGCTCTGTGGATAAGCTACAGCAATCTTGCTTAAGTGATTGATTTACCTAGCTTGTTTGCGATTGACTTTAATCAGCATATAGCGATGGATGATAGTGAAAAGGCAGAAAAAAACCCGACGAGGCTTATGGCCTGTCGGGTTAAATCCATCCTTATTTGGAAGGCTGGAGGAGACAGTTGAACTATATCAACCCAAAACCAGTAAGTCTGCTTTTGATTCGTGATGGGGGATATACGTTTTAGTGATGACTTATAAAAATCATCCTGGGTGAAAAATTAGAAATCCCACCAGAATCGCTTCTGGTGGGTTGATGTCCCCTCTCGAACTCTTCACGAGATAGATTTATTTTTTTAACTGCGAGTGGATTCTGCTCTATTTTTAACTCAAAGTCATCTTGCGGCGCACAACAAATTCAACTCGTATAAATCTTACAATTTTGAAAATGGTTTTTACTAATTTACGCCTGATTTTCTCTGCCAATAACGCTGCTGTAGCAACGGACTAATGCGATATCGCTCACTACGATAAGCTGCAAATAAATTGTCCAGCAATGCCACCACCTCAGTTACACCAATTTGTTCCAGCCATTCAAAGGGGCCCGCAGGATAATTCGTCCCCAACTTCATCGCCAGATCAGCCGCCTCTTCCGTACACACATCCTGCCAGACTGCATCGGCTGCTTCATTAATCAGCATCGCCACAGTGCGCGCTACCAATAAGCCCGGCACATCACGTAACACTATAGGCTGTAGTCTGCAGTGCATTAAAGTCGCTTCTACTGTCTTGCGTTCCGCTTCGGTGACACCCGCACCATAGGCAATCGCAATTGCATCGCTCTTATCTGACAACAACGGCATATCCATCACCGCAATCTTCGAATGTGCCAGCTCAGCAGATAACTGCGCAGCAGTGCGGCCGTCACTGATATGCAAATCCACACCCGCTATACGCAAACCATGCCAAGTAGCCGTATTGTCATGCACTGCCTCAATATCGCGGCTATGCAGCAGACGCACCAGGCGTTCAGCCAGCGCATGATTACCCATCACAGTCATTGCTGCAGGCGCTGCCTCAGCAGACTGATCTGACAAAGCGACAGGCGCACCAACATAAAAACCCTTACCCACCTTGCGCCCTAAGCGACCACCATCAACTAAAGCCTTTTGCACTAACGATGGCTGATAGCGTTTATCACCATAGTTGGCTTCAAATACAGAAGTCGTCACCGAATAATTAATGTCATGCCCTATCAAATCCATCAATTCGCATGGTCCCATACGAAAGCCCACGCTTTTCATTGCGCGATCTAATTGTGCCGGAGAGCCGGCCAGCTCTTGCAAGAGCTGTAAAGTCTCCGCATAAAATGGACGCGCAATACGATTGACGATAAATCCCGGTGACGATTTCGCATGCACCGGTGTCTTGCCCCACGCACGTGCAAGCACAAAAATTTGCTCAGCAATAGCCGCATCAGTCTCTGCACCCCATACCACTTCAACTAACTTCATCAGCGGCACAGGATTGAAAAAATGCATGCCCACTACACGCCCCGGATGTTGCATGCCATTAGCAATAGCCGTGATGGAAATCGATGAAGTATTGGTTGCCAGCACAGTGTCAGCACTGACATAGCTTTCCAGCTCACGCAACAGTGTTTGCTTGGCTTCGAGTTTCTCGATGATGACTTCAACGGCAAGCGCTGCATCATGCAGCTCAGACAAAGCGGCCACCGGAACTATGCGCGCAATGATGGCGTTGCGCTCTTCGTCGCTCATGCGCCCCTTGCTTACCAGCGTTGTCAGTGCAGCGTTGACGCTATCGCGGGCCGCTGCTGCTGCACCGTCGCGCACATCAAATAATTTAACCTGATGACCTGCAGCAGCGGCAACCTGCGCAATGCCCGCACCCATAGTGCCGGCACCGATTACCGCTACGGTTGCGGGTGCTGCAATTGAGATAGTCGTCATGGAATTAATAGGTTTCTACGTGGAAGCGGCCTTCAGCCACCATACGCGACTGCAGCGATGACCAATCCAGCCCTGCTGCAATGCAGACATCACGCAAAGCATCCAACACACCGGCTTCCATGCCCTTCAAGCCGCAGATATAAATATAGGTATCACCCTTCAACAGCTCGACCACTGCCGGTCCGGCAGCGCGCAATTTATCTTGTACATAAGCGCGCGGCTCGCCCTCAACACGCGAGAAAGCCAGATGCATATCGATGAAACTGGCCGGCAGTTTCAGTAGCGGGCCGAAATAAGGCAGTTCTTGTGGCTTGCGGGCACCGAAAAATAACATCAGCTTGCCATCGACTGGCTTACCATTTGCAGCAAGACGACGACGATACTCTGTCATCGCGCGCATAGGGGCTGATCCGGTACCGGTGCATATCATCAGAATATTAGAACCTGCGTGATTGGGCATCAGGTAGCTCGTGCCAAACGGCCCGGTGACTTGTACTTTGTCACCCTTGTTCAAATCACATAAATAATTTGATGCCACACCAAGCGCCGCCTTACCTTCATGATCAGTAACCACGCGCTTAACCGTCAGTGCCAGGTTGTTATAAGACTCGCGCTCACCATCACGCGCACTGGCCACTGAATACATACGCAGATAATGCGGCTTGCCTGATGCATCCAATCCGGGTGGAACAATGCCTATAGACTGCCCTTCCAACAGCGGGAAAAACTGCTTGCCGAAATCAAGCACGATATGTCGAATATCGCTTTCTGCATCCGCATCGGTCAAACGAAAATTACCCGCTACTGTTGCAGTCAGCGGATTTTTTATGCCATATAAATTCAGATAAGGATGCGCAGCAGACCATGGCGCATTGTGTGAAGTATTGGATACGGCTGCATTGTGTTGCAGCGTATCAGCTGGTGTGACAACACTGTCTACCGCCGCAGAAACCACCGCATCAGCTGGCACTTCCTGCAAAGCTGGCAACTCATCCCAGCTCAGCTGATCCTCCAAAGAGTAGGCCGCGCTTTTTGGTACCGCATGCCAATGGTCTATCGATCCAGTTGGACATGGCGGCACGCAGGCATTACAGCCGTTGCAGATGTCCGGGTTGACCACATAATTGCGATCATCATGTGTAATCGCATCAATCGGGCAAGTCTCTTCGCAGGTGTTACACCGTATGCAGACTTCCGGATCAATCAAATGCTGATTAATCAACACGATCGTTTCTGTGGCGCCCATTATTTGCCTTTAGCTCAAATGCTACTCAATCAGTTGAAACGCACATAGTCAAAATCAACAGCCTGACGATTAATGCCGATAGGTGGCGGTGCAATCCAGTTTGCCATTTTGCCCGGCTCAATCACACGACCCATCAGTGAAGCCACATAAGCGCGGTCTTCTTCTGATGGCAACCAGTTACGCACATTGGCTTCCCATTCGGTCTCGGACAACAACTGACCATCTGGCGAAACCTTGATGCCGGAAAAACTGCCAATATGGCGATTGAATGCTTTATGCGGTGCTGACAAACGGAAGGACAAGCCGGCTTTTTCTATCACGCGATTCCAGCGGCCGATACCGGCAACTGAGTCACGAATATAATCATCGCGCAGCACTTCATTGAGCGAATTTAGCATAGGCACTTCACGCTCAACTAGCTGCCCATTTGATACTTCCAAAATTTTATAGTGATCATTTTTAAGCATATGATCATCCGTGCGCTTGGTTTCTTCATAGCGGCCTTTTAAGCCAGCACTGTAGAACAAGGCTGCATTGGAAGACTGATCAGCACCAAATAAATCGATGGTGACGCTGAAGTGAAAATTCAGATAACGCTGCAACGTAGGCAAATCAATCACGCCCTTGGCACGCACTTGCGCCGGATCTTCGATGCCATATTGCTTCATCACGTCACAGGTGCGCTGTATCACGCGCGAAATGCCCGACTCACCCACAAACATATGATGCGCTTCTTC
>CAIVDH010000246.1 GCA_903904635.1 uncultured Burkholderiales bacterium
AGGAAATATTTAGGACTATACTTGCACGCTGAGATACGTAATCTTTGCCCTGCCCGTCAAAAATTGGAAAAATAATGCTCCAGCGTCCAAATCCGTCCACTTCCCGTTTATCTACACTTTTTACACTCTGCCTGTTATGTTTTTATTCGGCGTTTTGTCCGCTGGCAGCTCAGGCAGATGAATCTGCCACCCCAGCCGGTATAGACTCTGATCTGGTGCTCAGCACCCGCGGCATAGCTGGCCAGCTCTTGAATCAGCTGGGCCAAAAACTCAAAGCTGCGATGTCTGCCGATGGCCCAATAGCGGCAGTCAGCGTGTGCAAAGAAGCTGCACCGGCTATCGCCAAATCACTCTCAGCCGAACATGGCGTTCTAATCACGCGCGTGGGTACCCGGGTACGAAATAGCAATATGGGTGTGCCGAATGCCTGGCAAAAAGAGGCATTAGCAAAATTTGAAGCGCGGATGGCGCAAGGTGAAAAACCGGCCGATCTCGAATACTGGCAAGTGGTGGACACGGGCAATGGCAAGCGTGAGCTGCATTATGCAAAAGCTATCGCAGCCCAGCCACAGTGCCTTGCCTGCCACGGGCAGCCTCAGGATATCGCCGCACCACTCGCAGAAAAAATTAAGCTGGAATATCCCAATGATGAGGCAGTCGGCTATATTGTCGGCAAGTTACGCGGAGCAGTGGTGGTGACCAAACCTTTGTAGCTTGTAAGATTTGCGTTGTAACTTTGACTTAATTTAATTTTGATTTGATTTAATTTTGATTTCAATTAATTATTTGATATCGACTTTCATGTCTGGCTATTTTTCCCCAGCAATAATCGACCAACCCTATTGTTCATTCCCATCCTGTCAGCGACATGTCAGATAGCTCATGCATTGTGTTGCCGGCAATAACATGAGCTTCATGGCAGTTGATTCGGCCGCTATGGGCCAGCTCCAGTCTCACTATCGAAAGAATTATCTTGTCTATAAGTAATCCAGAATTTTCGCAATCATCAGTCATGCGGCCGGTCAATATCGCTGGCAGCGGTAGTGAGCACCATGGGCCACTTCCCGTGTTGGTATTAGCTGCCATCGGTGTAGTGTTCGGTGACATTGGCACCAGCCCGCTTTATGCGCTCAAAGAATGTTTTAGTCCGGAACACGGCATACCGTTCACCACCTCAGCGATATTCGGCATTATTTCCATGATTTTTTGGGCGCTGCTGCTGGTGGTGACGATTAAATATGTGATCTTCGTGCTACGTGCTGACAATAGCGGCGAAGGCGGCGTACTTTCACTGATGGCATTGGCGCTGCGCTCTGCGCGCGATGACCGGAGACGCTATTTTGTTTTGCTGATGCTGGGCGCGCTGGGTGCCTGCATGCTGCTGGGCGAATCCGTGATCACACCGGCGATTTCTGTGCTTTCTGCAGTCGAGGGGCTGGAAGTCATACACCCGGACATGAAGCATTTTGTCATACCGATTACGCTCATTATTATCGTCATGCTATTCATGGTGCAGCGCTATGGTACGGCTGCAGTCGGTCGCTATTTTGGTCCCATCATGCTGGTCTGGTTTAGCACGCTGGCTGTCATGGGCATGCATCATATCTGGCTAAACCCCACCATCTTGCAAGCGATTTCACCGCTGTATGCGATTGCTTTCATTAGCGAACATACCTTGCAGGCTTATATCGTGATGGGCTCCGTGGTGCTGGTGGTGACTGGTGTTGAAGCCTTATATCTCGACATGGGTCATTTTGGTCGCAAGCCAGTGCGGCTGGCATGGTTGCTGGTTGCTTTGCCTGCGCTGCTAATTAATTATTTTGGTCAGGGTGCGATGCTGCTCTCGGACGCAACTGCCATCTCCAATCCTTTTTTCCTGATGCTGCCGCAGTGGGCGTTGTGGCCCATGATAGGTCTGGCCACCGTGGCTACGGTGATTGCTTCGCAAGCGGTGATCTCGGGTGCGTTTTCTCTCGCTAATCAAGCCATATTGCTGGGCTTTTTGCCACGTATGGAAATTCTGCATACCTCTGAAACTGAGCGCGGCCAGATTTATATGCCTACCGTGAACTGGGTGGTGCTGATACTGGTGATATTTACGGTGGTTGAATTCCGCGAGTCCGGCAATCTGGCCGCGGCCTATGGCATATCGGTTACCACGACCATGTTGATTACCACCACGCTGTTAGCCGTGGTGATGGCTAAAGAATGGCATATCAAACCGGTACTGGTCACGCTGCTGATTATTTCTTTTTTCATTATTGATTTTTCATTCTGGACTGCCAATCTAATCAAAATTAAAGACGGTGGCTGGTATCCGTTGATGCTGGGTGCGGCATGCTTTTTAATGCTCACCACATGGCATAAGGGCAGAAAACTTTTACGCGAACGTATCGTCAGTGACTCTATACGCTTGCCAGATTTTATTGCGGCCTTACTGGCGCATCCACCGCACCGGGTAGAAGGCACAGCCGTATTTCTGACCGCGCATATTGATTTTGTGCCAGTGGCATTGCTGCACAATCTTAAGCACAATCGTGTTTTGCATGAGCGCGTGATTTTCCTGAAGCTGTCGATCTGGGATGTGCCCTATGTGCGAGATGAAGACCGACTAACCATTAATGATATGGGTGGCAACATCTATATCGTGCGCGCAGTGCATGGCTTTAAAGAGACGCCAGATATAAATTCAGTATTGGCGCTGATAGAAAAACAGCAGGGCCTGCAGCTGCCGCTGGAAGATACGTCATTCTTCCTGGCGCGTGACACGATCGTGCCTAGCAAATTGCCCGGCATGGCGATCTGGCGTGAGCGTCTGTTTGCATGGATGATGCAAAACGCAGCCAAGCCTTCTGACTTTTTCAGAATACCGGCGAATCGGGTGGTGGAGCTAGGTACAAAAATTGAAATTTAAGCGCACTTTAGTAATTTATTTTTGCACGCTTGGCTTAGCAAGCTAAAGCGAAAATCTGATTAGGTGCACAACCAAAGACACTGGGTTCCGGCCTGCGCCGGAACGACTGTGGTGATTGAGGCGCTGTCCACATAACTCCCGTCATTCCGGCGCAGGCCGGAATCTAGCGTCTTTGCTGGCGCACGAATAAATCTTCTACTGCACAGGCAATCAATCATAAAGTGCAGACTCAAAAAAACTGACATCAACTGTTTTAAACAAAAAAGTGCGTAATACATTACGCCGGCTTGCTAGCCTTATGTAGATAAACGTACTAAAACCAGATTTCAGTGCGCAAGAATTTTAGATAAAAATTCTTGCGCACGTGGCGCGCGTTTAGTGATGTCACCAAAAAATTCAGCACTACTGCAATCTTCAACAATACGACCACTATCCATAAACAGCACCCGGTCTGCAACCCGACGCGCGAATCCCATTTCATGGGTTACGCATAGCATGGTCATGCCATCATTCGCCAGCTGCACCATCACATCCAACACCTCGCCTACCATTTCTGGATCAAGCGCTGAGGTAGGCTCATCAAATAACATCACGATCGGGTCCATCGCCAGCGCACGAGCGATTGCCACGCGTTGTTGCTGACCGCCTGAGAGCTGGGCGGGGAATTTATCGCGCTGCGCCAGCAGGCCTACACGCTCAAGCAAAATTTTGCTACGTGCCTGCGCTTCAGATTTACTGCGATTTAATACCTTAATCTGCGCCAGCATCAGATTGTCCATCACAGACAAATGCGG
>CAIVDH010000247.1 GCA_903904635.1 uncultured Burkholderiales bacterium
CAATTGGGCGACGATCCATGGACCGGTCTGTCACGTCGTTACCCACAACATACCCGTCTGTTCGGTAAAGTCACCAACCTCACCGACTACGGCGCATTTGTGGAAGTCGAGCAGGGCATAGAAGGTCTGGTTCACGTATCCGAAATGGATTGGACCAACAAGAACGTCGCACCAAACAAAGTTGTCCAGTTGGGCGATGAAGTTGAAGTGATGGTTCTTGAAATTGATGAAGAGCGTCGCCGTATTAGCCTGGGCATGAAACAGTGCAAAGCTAATCCTTGGGATGACTTCGCAATTACACACAAAAAAGGCGATAAAGTTTCTGGCGCGATCAAGTCCATTACCGACTTCGGCGTGTTCATCGGCTTGCCTGGCAACATCGATGGCCTGGTACATCTGTCCGATCTGTCATGGACCGAAACTGGCGAAGAAGCAGTTCGTCGTTTCAAGAAAGGTGACGATCTTGAAGCAGTCGTGCTGGCAATTGATGTTGAGCGTGAGCGCGTCTCGCTGGGCGTCAAACAACTCGAAGGCGATCCGTTCAATAACTACTGCGCAATGAATGACAAAGGCGCATTGGTTACCGGTACCGTTAAGTCAGTTGAGCCTAAAGGTGCGGTAATTGAGCTGGGTGAAGAAATTGAAGGCTATCTGCGTGCTTCTGAAATTTCACGCGATCGCGTGGAAGATGCCGGCACTCACCTGAAAGTAGGCGATACCGTTGAAGCGATGGTTCTCAATATCGACCGCAAAGCACGCAGCATCCAGTTGTCAATCAAGGCAAAAGACAATGTCGATACACAGGAAGCCATGCAGAAAATCACAACTGATTCCGCTGCATCTTCAGGTACGACTAGCTTAGGTGCATTGTTGAAGGCGAAGCTCGATAATAAGAGCTGATCCGGATACGGCACATGACAAAGTCGGAGCTGATTGCCCGTCTGGCTGAGCGTTATCCGCAACTGGTTGCCAAGGATGCGGATTTCGCGGTCAAAACCCTGCTTGATGCGATGACAGATGCACTTTCATCAGGTCAGCGCATAGAGATAAGGGGTTTTGGCAGCTTTGCTCTGAACAGCAGGCCGCCGCGCATCGGTCGTAATCCCAAGTCGGGTGATACTGTGATGGTTCCTGAAAAACGGGTGCCTCACTTTAAACCTGGCAAGGAATTACGCGAGCGTGTAGATGCGATGGTTGGTCAGCCGATCATGGATGACTGAGCTTGCTGAGTTACTGTAAAACGGCATCTACGGATGCCGTTTTTTTTCGCGTACAATTCTTGCAGAATTACATGTAGTGCTGATACGGGCATACCCCATGAAGATAATTTTCCGACTCTTTGCCTTCCTGCTGTTTGTTATTTTTTTCGGCTTCGCGCTGAAAAATACGGAAGAAGTTGTGCTCCACCTTTACTGGAATGCGCAAACAAAATCACCGCTAATCTTGCTGCTGCTCGCTTTTTTTGTTGTTGGAGCGGCAATGGGGGTATTGGCTATGACGAGTACAGTCTTGCGTTATAAGCGCGAGTTGGCAAACCAGAAAAAACTGCTGGCGCGATTGCAAAAAGAAATGGAAGCAGAGGCCACGAGCAAAAACAACCCACCAATGACGGATTTATTCATAGAACAGGTGGGCATTTGAAATCAGATATTTTTAGTTTTACTCATGCTGAGCGAGTTCAGTAATGGAATTTGAAACCTGGTGGTTACTTGGGGTGCCGTTCTTTTTCGCCTTAGGCTGGATTGCCGCCCGGGTCGATATACGCCATCTGATTGCTGAATCACGTAGCCTGCCGCGCAGCTATTACAAGGGCCTCAATGCGTTGCTTGACGAGGAGCCAGATAAGGCGATTGAACTTTTTATAGAAATTGCCCGGCTTGATCCTGAAATAGCCGAGCTGCACTTCGCACTAGGAAAATTATTTCGCCAGCGCGGTGACATCGAGCGCGCTGTCAGAGTGCATCAAAATTTACTGGCGCGTTCCGACTTATTGCCAGAGGTGGCAAGTCAGGCTAAATATGAGCTTGGTCAGGATTATCTCAAGGCTGGATTACTTGATCGCGCAGAAGAAACGTTTAATCAACTCGCCCTCACACTTTACGGAGCTAATGCACGACGTGCGTTGCTGGAAATTTATCAGCGTGAAAAACAATGGACGCGTGCCATAGAAGCTGCTTGTGCGCTTCAGGAATCAGGCGTGGGTAATTTTCAAAAAGAGATTGCGCAGTTTCATTGCGAGCTGGCGCAGGATGAACTGGTACATGCCGATCCTGATACAGCGCTGGCCACTCTGGAAAAAGCCTTGTCGTTTGATCGTAGTAATGTGCGTGCCATGATCTTGATAGGCGATGCGCTCTTAGCCAAAGGTGATACGGAAGGCGCATTGCGCGCATGGGGTCGTGTCGAGCAACAAAGTGTGCCGCATGTGGCCTTGGTTGCGCAGCGATTGATGAATGGTTATCGTACAGTTGGTCGTGCGCGCGAAGGTGTGAATTTACTTAAAGCTTATCTGGCCGAAGCATCCTCAATTGATTTGCTGGAAGTGGTTTTCAAGGCTGTACTTGAACTTGATGGTCATGAGAGTGCCAATGAGCTAGTCAGCGCCGAGCTGCATAGAACACCCACCTTGCTAGGGTTAGATAAATTGCTTGAGGCACGCCTCATGCATGCGCCACCTGAAAATCGCACAGAATTATCCATGGTAAAAAATCTGGTTGGTGGTTATGCGCAAAAATTTGCGCGCTATCAGTGTAACCATTGCGGCTTCAAAGCCAAACAATTTTATTGGCAATGCCCTGGCTGCAGCCGGTGGGAAAGCTATGCGCCGCGTCGTACGGAAGAGCTCTCTGTAATGAATCAGGCATAAATAATTTACGCTCAAATTAGACCAAATAAAAACTAAATGCGTAATGCGGGTGCGTTAATCGCCATCTTTCGGTTTAA
Source organism: uncultured Burkholderiales bacterium (assembly GCA_903904635.1). Classification (GTDB taxonomy): domain Bacteria; phylum Pseudomonadota; class Gammaproteobacteria; order Burkholderiales; family Burkholderiaceae_D; genus Pernthalerella. Next base: position 2,944 of record CAIVDH010000247.1, read on the forward strand.
ATTTATTATGCCGATTAATCATTCTATATATCATCATCTTTCTTGATTTCTTGTCGTTTAATGCAACGTCAGTCGCAAAAATAAAATGCGTCACTGACGTTTCATTTTAAACAAAACAGGAGAAATTTTATGTTGAAAGTATGTGCATTAATTGCTGCAAGTTTATTATTGTTTTGTGGTCAGGCCTTTGCTGTAGTTGAAATCAACAGTGCAGATCAGGCGGCATTAGATAGCATTGCAGGTATCGGACCTGCCACCTCAAAAGCAATTTTAGAGGAGCGCAAAAAAGGCGGTAATTTCAAGGACTGGTCTGATTTGGAACTGCGTGTAAAAGGCGTAGGCGAAAAAAATTCAATCAAACTCTCTGCGGCCGGATTGGTTGTTAATGGTCAGACACATCAGGGTGCTTCAGCGAGCAAGTCTGCTAAGCCCGGATCTAATGCCAAAACACCAGCTGAAGCAGTGAAGGTGAACGAAAAACAGAAGTAATGGTGGAGAATTTCAGTTTCATAGCTAAATTGAAACTGAAATAATTGCTACTGAAATATGATTAAGCGACTTTGACAGCTCCCGGCCACAAGCGGCCGGGTTTACCCAGAGATTTCGGCATAAAACGATAGGCCGCTTAAATTCGTCGCTGCGATTAGAATAGCTGTTTGTATAAATGCGAATCGGCCAGCCATGCAATACCCAACCATAGAGGATCTGATCGGCAACACGCCATTGGTACAGATCAGGCATATTGCTGGCGCGGATGCTGCCAGCCGAAATAACATCATCCTAGGCAAAATGGAGGGCAATAATCCTGCCGGGTCGGTCAAAGACAGGCCAGCGCACTTCATGATTAAGTGCGCTGAGGAGCGCGGGCAAATCAAACCTGGCGATACCCTGATTGAAGCGACCAGTGGAAATACGGGCATAGCTTTGGCTATGGCTGCTGCCATGCGCGGATATAAAATGATTTTGCTTATGCCGGAAAATCTCAGCCTTGAGCGTAGACAAAGCATGGCCGCTTATGGCGCAGAGATCATCCTCACGCCCAAGGCTGGCGGTATGGAATATGCGCGTGATCTTGCAGCGCAAATGGAAAAAGAGCGTAAAGGCATTATTCTTGATCAGTTTGCCAACCCGGATAATCCCCGCGCCCATTACGAAGGCACAGGCCCTGAAATCTGGCGCGATACAAATGGTAGCGTTACCCATTTTGTCAGTGCTATGGGCACGACCGGTACGATTATGGGTGTTTCAAGTTATCTAAAAGAACAAAATCCGGCTATACAGATTATTGGCGCGCAGCCCGAAGAAGGCTCGCAAATTCCTGGTATACGTAAATGGCCTGAAGCTTATCTTCCTAAAATTTTTGATCGCAGCCGGGTAGATAGAATTGAAAATGTCAGTCAATCGGTTGCAGAAGTAATGGCCAGAAGAATGGCTGCAGAAGAAGGTATTTTTTGCGGCATTTCAGCCGCAGGTGCTTGCGAGGTTGCTTTACGCGTTTCACAAACTACAGAGAATGCCACGATTGTTTTTATTGTGTGCGACAGGGGTGATCGCTATTTATCTACGGGTGTTTTTCCAGCCTGAAAATTTGATATGGCCAGTAGTCATATCTAATGCAACTCGTCAGAGCTAACTGCGTATGCTTGTTTAATAGAATCTGGCTTTACTTAAAGTTCCCCCGTTTAATTACACCTTGAGTAAAGCCAGCGGTCTTGTATGCGGTTATCCGCTTATTTTTATTGCATGGCGCCTAACTGTTTTGGTTTGAACTGTTTGTCACTAATACGGAATTTCTCGCGTCGATCTCCCATCAGTATGCGTAACTCACGAATGCTCAATTCGCTTACTTCGTGCATGCGTATCAATAGCGAGGCACCTACAGGCAATCTTCGGTGTCTGATTTTACTTATCACCGGTGGCGCCACTTCCAGCGCTCTCGAAAGTGCAGCGTCATTCTTTAAATGCAGCTTTTCTATCAGGGAATCCAGTAGATTATTCGGATCATAAGCTATCTGATCTGCGAGCCGACTGCTGTCTTGATTGTCAAACTGAGTAGTCATGTTGTCAAAATCCCATATGGCAAAGTGGTTTGGTGAGCTGCGGCAGTTGATGCTCAAATTCATGGATCTGGTTTTGCCATCAACACCTGACAGAGCTTTACAAGACTTGTGAATTATAGTTTTTAAAATGCTAACTAATTCTATTGGGAGTCGGTAATAAAGTAAATTTATTTTTATAAAATTATTAAGTTTAGTATCTTGGAATCAAG
>CAIVDH010000248.1 GCA_903904635.1 uncultured Burkholderiales bacterium
GAAAATGTCGCTGCGGCTTCATTAGTGCCGCTCATGCGCATAGGCGATGAACTCAAATTATTTACCACCCTCTCAGCTTGCGGCCCTACAGAGAGCGGCGCATTTGCCAAGGCCGCCAGCATCGATGCACGCTATGGACTGGAATGGCTATCTGCAATGGCAGCGGCTGGTTATGTGTCCTACGATGCCGAGCACAATACATTTTTCATGAGCGAAGAACAAAGCGCGGTATTTGCCGATGAAGACAGCAGCGCATTAATGATAGGCGCTTACGACAGTCTGGCAGCCGGCGTACTGGATGAGCCAAAAATTCGTGCAGCGTTTAAAACGGGCAAAGGCGTGGCATGGGGCGAACATCACAACTGCTACTTCCGCGGCACCGCAAGATTTTTCAAGCCCTCCTACAAAGCCAATCTGGTACAAAAATGGCTGCCTAAAATACCGCAGTTGGTTGACATTTTAAATGCAGGTGGCAGCTTTGCCGATATAGGCTGCGGTCATGGCGTATCCACCATGCTGATCGCTGAAAATTTCCCCAAGGCGCAAGTACATGGTTTTGATTTTCATGGCGCCTCAATAGAAGAAGCCATAAAATTGGCAGATCAGGCCGGACTCAGCGCGCGCATCAACTACCAGACAAAAAATGCGAAAGAATATCAAGGGCCGTTTGACAGCATCGCCTTCTTTGATTGTTTGCATGATATGGGTGACCCGGTAGGGGCAGCCGCGCATGCACACAGCCAGCTAAAACAAGATGGCATACTGGTTTTAATCGAACCCTTTGCCAACGATGCGCTGAAAGATAATCTCAATGTAGTTGGGCAAATGCTGTATTGCTCCTCTACCGTAGGCTGTGTGCCAGCGTCTCTGGCGCAAGAAGTTGGCCTCGCACTGGGTGCGCAGGCCGGGCCAGCGAGACTGACAGCGGTGTTGAAAGAAGCAGGATTTAATACGGTTGAAATCGTCGCCACCACTGCCACCAACATGGTGTTGTGCGCAAAAAAATAGCGGCACAAAATTAGTTATACGAAAGAAGGATACAAACAATGAGCACGATTGCGCAATTGCGTCAGATACTAAAAAATAGTCACACAATAGCCGTAGTGGGTTTATCTGCAGACTGGTGGCGTCCTTCTTTTTTCGCTGCAAAATATATGCAGGAACGCGGCTTTCGTATCATTCCTGTCAATCCCAAATATACCGAGATACTGGGCGAAAAATGTTATCCCGATCTGCAATCCATACCGCATGCAGTTGATATCGTTGATGTCTTTCGTAAAAGCGCGGATTGCGCACCGATAGCCAGCGCTGCCGCTGCAATCGGTGCTAAAACATTATGGCTGCAAATCGGCGTAGAAAACGAAGAAGCACGCCAGATCGCCGAAACAGCCAACATGTCTTTTGTGTCCAACCGCTGTGTAAAAATCGAATACGCCCGTCTGTTTGGTGGCCTGGGCTGGTTTGGCGTCAATACCGGCGTCATCTCTTCACGCCGCCCTGTCTGAAATAATTAACTACCATGTCCCAAGACCATATCTTTGATTTTGAAACGCTATGCCTGCATGCCGGTCAGATACCTGATGCAGCAACTGGCTCGCGTGCCGTGCCGATTTATCAAACCACTTCGTATGTATTTGATAGTGCCGAGCATGCGGCCAGCCTGTTTAACTTGCAGACCTTTGGCAATGTGTATTCGCGGCTCTCCAATCCAACTGTCGCAGTGCTGGAAGAGCGCATAGCCGCGTTAGAAGGCGGCCGCGCGGCAGTGGCCACATCGAGTGGCATGGCAGCGCAAATGATCGCCATGCTCAATATCTGCGAAGCAGGCGATGAAATTGTGGCTGCCCGCACGCTATACGGCGGCACGCACACGCAGCTGCATGTCAATTTTCGCAAGCTCGGCATCAATACCATCTTTGTTGACGCCGATGATCCTGAAAATTTTGCGCGCGCCATCACGCCCAAAACCAAACTGATCTATGCAGAAACCTTGGGTAATCCTTCGCTCAATGTGCTGGATATGGAAAAGGTTGCTGCCATCGCCAATCAGGCCGGGCTGCCGCTTTTCATCGACAATACCTTTGCCAGTCCTTATCTCTGTAATCCCTTTAAATGGGGCGCAGCGATTACGATACATTCGGCCACAAAATTCATAGGCGGGCATGGCACCACTATGGGCGGGGTCATCGTCGAATCAGGCAAATTCAAATGGGATAACGGTAAATTCCCAACCATGACCGAACCCTCAGAGGGTTATCACGGTGTGCGTTTTTATGAAACCTTTGGTGACTTTGGTTTTACGATGAAATGCCGCATGGAAGGCATGCGCACTTTCGGCCCTGCGCTCTCCCCTTTCAATGCATTTTTACTGCTGCAAGGTGTAGAGACACTGCATTTGCGTATGGAACGTCATTGCAGCAATACGCTGAAAATTGCGCAGCATTTATCCGAACATCCCAAAGTGGCATGGGTTAATTATCCGGGTCTGAAAAATAATCGCTATTACGATCTGGCGCAAAAATATCTGCCCAAAGGTGCGGGTGCGGTGCTGTCATTCGGCATACGCGGCGGCGCTGCAGCCGGCCAAAAATTTATTGAGAATGTAGAATTTTTATCGCACCTTGCCAATATCGGTGACGCCAAAACTTTGGTGATTCACCCCGCATCAACCACGCACCGTCAGCTATCAGAAGAACAGCAAATGGCAGCTGGTGTGCCGCCTGATCTGATACGACTGGCAGTGGGTATAGAATCGGTAGACGATATCATCTGGGACATAGACCAGGCACTGGCCAAGTCTTGAATAATTTTTTAAACCTGAAAGAGAGTCTGCAATGAAAAGCCTGATCGCTTTGTTTCTGTTTAGCTTAACTGCCCTGCCCTCCTATGCAGGTGCGCCACCAAAAATTGATCCGAATGCACCACCACCGGAATATTACGTAGCGCCTGATGAGCCTGAGGTCTTTGGCAAAAAAGCCAAGAAGGCTGAGAAGGTAAAGAAGGTGAAGAAGGTTGGGGAAGCGGCGAAGTAGTTCTGACATCGGTAAGGAAAAGACACTGGGTTCCGGCCTGCGCCGGAACGACCATAGCTGTTAA
>CAIVDH010000249.1 GCA_903904635.1 uncultured Burkholderiales bacterium
GTAACAGAAGAGCAAGATATCGCTTATCAAAAAATAAATGATCGCGACACCATCAAAAAAAAACCAGCTCCTGTAGAGCAGGCGTGGATAGAAAAAATTATTCCCAATGAAGTCTTGCTGTTTCGTTATGCTGCACTGACGTTTAATTCACAGCGTATGCATTATGATCGTCGCTATGCAAAAGATAATTTCGGCTATGCTGATCTTCCAGTACAAGCCTCACTCGTTGCAATACTTTTGGTTAATCTATTCGAAACACATTATCCTAATCAGCGTATGGTCGCATTTTCGTTTCGTGCATTAATGCCATTATTTATAAAAGAACCATTTTATATTTGTGGCCAGCCAGCGCCAAATGGACGAACCATTCATCTTTGGGCAAAAAATAGCGCAGGTTTTTTAGCTGTCGATGCAGTCATCACAATAGGCTAGAAAAATATGTATCCAATAATAAAAGCGTCTGCGCAGGTATAAATAAGGTGGAGTAAGTCATGGCAATGCATTTTGATCTGGTAGATATGCGGCTATTTATTCATATCGCTGAAACTAACAGCATTACCCGCGGAGCAGAACGTGCATGCATTTCTCTACCGGCAGCAAGCACCAGAATAAAACGATTCGAAGATAATCTGGGTCTTAAGCTTTTTTACAGGACATCGCATGGAATCACACTGACCCCGCCCGGTCAGGTATTGCTTCAACATTCCAGATCCATCCATCAGCAATTGGAACAGTTACGAGGCGATTTGCAAGAATATGCACAAGGATTAAAAGGTACCTTGCGCATCCTCGCTAATACAACAGCCATGGCTGAATTTATTCCAGCACTCTTACCTACCTTTTTAGCTGACCATCCTGATGTGAATGTAGATTTACGTGAGCGGTTAAGTCCGGATATTGTCCGCGCTGTGAGCGAAGGTTCGACAGACATCGGTATCGTTGCGGGTCACATCAGAACCGAGGGGCTGGAAGTTTTGCCCTATCGGATAGATCGCCTGGTGGTGGTGACCTCGCCCAAACATCCGCTAGGCAAATTTGATAAGGTCAATTTCTTTAATACGCTGGAATATGATCAGGTATGCCTGAGTGAGGCCAGCGCTATCAGTTCGTTTTTGTCGCAAGTGGCGAGTGAGCACAATAAAGCGCTACTTACTCGTATACGGGTTGGTAATTTTGAAGCCGCATGCCGGATTATTGAAGCCAATGTTGCTATTGGAATTTTGCCGGAATCTGCTGCAAAACGACATGCGAAAAATATGGATATAAAAATTTTGCACTTAACCGATGAATGGTCTTTACGCAAATTATGTATTTGCGTACGAAGTCTGGCGCTGCTACCAAGTTTTGCGCGCGAATTGATTAATCTAATGATCAAAGATGTACCTGAGAGTGAGCGCAGCAACGACTCACAGCCAGCCTGATGTTCAAATTACAGACATAAAAACGTACACCACATTAAAGAAATAAATCCCTAGTGATTATTCCTCTGTTTGGCAGATTTACATGCGCTCGAAAATGCCTGCCGCGCCCATGCCAGTACCGACACACATGGTAACCATGCCGTATTTCAAATTGCGCTTGCGCAGCCCATGTATGACGGTTGCAGCGCGTATCGCACCGGTTGCACCCAACGGATGACCAAGTGCAATTGCGCCGCCTAGTGGATTGGTTTTGGCCGGATCCAGACCAAGATCTTGTTGCACTGCCAGCGCTTGCGCAGCAAACGCTTCATTCAATTCTATCCAGTCGATTTGATCCAATGTGAGGCCGGCGCTGCGCAGTGCAGCGGGAATCGCCTCTTTCGGACCTATGCCCATAATTTCAGGCGGCACGCCTTTGACGGCAAACGAGACAAAGCGAGCCAACGGCACCAGATTGCATTGCCTGAGGATTTTTTCACTCACCAGTATCAGTGCACCAGCACCATCGGAAGTTTGTGAACTGTTGCCCGCAGTGACGCTGCCTTTGGCGTGAAATACGGGCTTGAGTTTTGCCAGCATTTCCAGACTGGTGTCTGCACGTGCACCTTCATCATCGACTACTGTGCGGGTCTTGATGTCGATCTTGCCGCTACTCAGATCAGGAAATTTTTCTATAATTTGTATCGGTGCGATTTCAGCGATACGCTCACCACTTTTTTGTGCGGCGATAGCGCGGCGATGCGACTCCAGCGCAAACGCATCTTGCGCATCGCGACTGATTTTCCATTGCTGCGCCACTTTTTCAGCAGTCAGCCCCATGCCATAGGCCATGCCGATATTTTCATCGCGGAACACGCTCATATTGAGCGACGGATGATGGCCCATGAGCGGCACCATCGACATCGATTCCACACCAGCTGCAATCATCACATCAGATTCACCACTGCGTATACGATCGGCCGCCATCGCAATCGCTGTGATCCCAGATGCACAGTAGCGGTTTACCGTGACACCACCGACTGACTTGGGCAAACCTGCCAGCAGGACGGCCATGCGGGCCAGATTCAAGCCCTGCTCGGCTTCGGGAAATGCACAACCCACGATGGCGTCTTCAATGAGCTTAGGGTCTAGCGTAGGTACTTGCGCCATCGCTGCGTGCAATGCATGCACCAGCAAATCATCCGGACGCATATGACGAAACATGCCGCGTGGTGCTTTGCCTATGGGCGTGCGGGTGGCGGCAACAATGTAGGCTTCTTGAAGTTGTCTGCTCATCTTGTAAAAATCCCTGACTAAAAGCTAAAAGCGTAAATCGAAAGAAAAATACAGTCGTGTGAATTTTTTAATTACGAACAGGCTTGCCAGTTTGCAGCATGCCCATAATGCGTTCCTGCGTCTTGGGATGATTGAGCAATTCCATAAATCCTTTGCGCTCCAGATCTAGCAGCCATTGCTCATTGACCATGCTGCCTGCCTCTATATCACCACCTGAAACTATTTCTGCAATCATGGAACCAATTTTAAAATCATGTGCAGACATGTAGCCACCATCGCGCATATTTAACAATTGGCCCATGATGGTGGCCATGCCGTAGCGACCAGTAACGGGAATGAGCGTTTGCAGCTGTGGTCTGTAGCCTGCATGCGACAAAGCCAGCGCTTGTGTCTTGGCTACATGCAACAACTCATAAGTATTTTGGACAATGACATCGTCAGCTGCGAGATAGCCCATGCTGCGCGCTTCCAGCGCAGACTTGGAAACAGCAGCGGTGGCAGCGTGCATGTAGCCATGCTTTAAAAACTGCAGGATGTCGTTACCTTTTGCATCTGCAGCAGCACGTAGTGCAATTTCTTTTAATCCACCGCCTGCAGGCAAGAGTCCTATGCCCACTTCCACCAGGCCGATGTAAGACTCCAGCGCCACGATGCGGCGCGTTGCATGCATTAACAACTCGCAGCCACCACCTAAGGCCAGACCTGCAACTGCCGCTACCACAGGCACGTTTGCATATTTCAAGCGTTGATGTACTTGCTGCAGCCTGGCCACGACCGGCTCTATCGCCTTGACACCACCAGACATGAACAATGGCAGCATCGCCTGCAAATCTGCACCCGCAGAAAATGCGCCGCCTTCAGCCGCATCGGCATGCCAGATGACAAGCGCACGATAATTTTTTTCTGCTTCATTGAGCGCTTGCTCGAGACCGGCTATCACTGCCGGACTCAACACATGCATTTTGGTCTTGAATGAAATGATGAGAACTTCATCATGCTGGTGCCAGAGCCGCACCGCTTCATCTTCAAACACGGTGGTACCTGCCGTGGCTGGATGGGCCCCATCATTACCCACTAAAGGAGCGCGGAAAATCTGGCGCTGATACACCGGCAAAGCTGAACGCGGCACATACGCCTGTTTAACTGATGACCATGAACCCTGTTCGGCATGCACACCGTTGCGCCCATCAAATACCCAGTTGGGCATAGGCACATTGCAGAGTGCGCGCCCGGCTTCTATATCTGCTTTAACCCACTCTGCAATCTGTTGCCAGCCGGCTGATTGCCAGAGCTCAAACGGACCCTGCTTCCAGCCAAAGCCCCAGCGCAATGCAAAATCGATATCGCGCGCATTTTCTGCAATGGTATTAAGATGTATGGCGATGTAATGAAAAGCATCGCGATATATGGCCCACAAAAACTGTGCCTGCGGATGCGTGGAATCATGCAGCGCCTTCATACGCTTGGCGGCATCTTTTTCTTTCAGGATGCGCGCAATTAAATCATTTGCCTTTGCACCACCGGCAACATAATCCGATTTTTCTGCATCAAAACGCAGAATATCTTTACCCACTTTTTTATAAAATCCGGCACCCGTTTTCTGGCCCAGCTTGCCGTCTGCAATTAATTTTTCTAACGCAGCGGGTGTTTTATACAAAAAATGAAATGGGTCATCAGGTAACTTGTCCTGCATGGTCTGCATGACATGACCCAGCGTATCTAACCCGACCACATCGGCAGTGCGAAATGTGCCTGACTTTGCACGCCCCAGCTTGGCACCGGTAAGGTCATCAACAAGATCATAAGAGAGGCCAAATTTTTCAGCCTGATAGATGGTCGATAGCATGCCAAATATGCCGACACGATTGGCAATAAAATTGGGCGTGTCGATGGCGCGCACAACACCTTTGCCTAGCGTGGTCGTGAGAAAAGTTTCGAGGTTGTCGATGATGTCTGCACGCGTAGCCTTAGTTGATATGAGTTCAACCAGATGCATGTAGCGCGGCGGATTGAAAAAATGTACGCCACAAAAACGGGATGTTAATTCTTCATTGACCCCATCAGACAAATCGGTGATCGACAAGCCCGATGTATTACTGGCGAAAATTGCGTGCGGTGCGATATGAGCGCTTATTTTTTCATACAGACCATGCTTCCAGTCCAACCGTTCGGCTATGGCTTCGATGATGAGATCGGCCTGACTTAATCGTTCCAGATCATCTTCATAATTGGCCACTTCGATCAGCTCTGCCTGATTTTTATCGGCTAGCGGTGCGGGGCTCAGTTTTTTTAAATGCGCCAGCGCCTGCATCGCGATCGCATTGCGCGGCCCCTCTGGCTTGCCCGGCAAATCAAAAAGTATGACGGGTACGCGTGCATTGATGCAATGCGCAGCAATCTGCGCACCCATCACGCCAGCACCTAATATTGCCACTTTTTTTATGATGAAATTCGACATGGCAGAGACTCCGCAATAATTATTAATACTATTAACAATCAGAACAAGTTCGCATCCAGCGCCATCAGGTTGGCCGAGCCAGAACGGGCCTGACGGATCAGCATGGCCGTTTCAGGCAGCAGGCGGCCCATATAGAACCGCGCGGTAGCCAGCTTGGCTTTATAAAAATCATCACCGCTATCTTCTTGCTCCAATGCGATTTTTGCCATGCGGGCGAACAAATAAGCGTAAACAAGATGTCCCACTACGCGCAAATACGGCACGGCTGCAGCACCGACTTCATCGCGATTCTGAAATGCTTTCATACCTATTTCCATGGTGAGCTTGGTGATTTTTTCACCCAGGTCAGCCAACGGCGTGATGAACTCGGACATGGCTTCATTGGTGCCGTTTTCTTCCACAAAGATACGAATTTTTTCACCGAACTTACGGAGTTTCTCGCCGTTATCCATCAATACTTTTCGGCCTAATAAATCCAGTGACTGTATGGTGTTGGTGCCTTCATAAATCATGTTGATGCGGGCATCGCGCACATATTGTTCCATGCCCCATTCAGCGATATAGCCATGACCGCCAAATACCTGCATTGCTTCTGACGTAGCGATCCAGCCGTTATCGGTGAGGAAGGCTTTGATGACGGGAGTGAGCAGCGCGACTTCATCTGCCGCTTCTTTGCGCACGTCTTCATCAGGATGATTTAATTCACGATCAATCATCAACGCGATATAGGACGTAAATGCGCGACCACCTTCGGCATAAGCGCGCGCAGTGAGCAACATGCGCCGTACATCGGGATGCACGATGATGGGATCAGCTGTTTTATCTTCTGCTTTAACGCCAGTCAGACTGCGTCCCTGTGTACGGTCTTTGGCATAAGCCCGCGCATTTTGATAAGCGACTTCAGTTAAGCCGAGTGACTGCATGCCTACACCCAGACGAGCCGCATTCATCATCACAAACATGGCATTCAAGCCGCGATTGGGCTCGCCTATCATCCAACCTGTGGCGGCATCCAGATTCATCTGGCAGGTTGCGTTGCCATGTATGCCCATTTTGTGTTCCAGCGCGCCGCAGAAAATTGTATTGCGCTGACCCGGATTGCCAGCTGCATCAGGAATAAATTTAGGCACAACAAAGAGCGAAATACCTTTGGTACCGGCAGGTGCATCAGGTAAGCGGGCCAGCACCAGATGAATGATGTTGGCCGATAAATCATGCTCGCCTGCGGAGATAAAAATTTTGCCACCGGTGAGCTGATAGCTACCGTCAGCCTGCGGAACCGCGCGTGTTTTTAACAGACCCAGATCGGTGCCGCAATGTGACTCGGTCAGGCACATGGTGCCGGTCCACTCGCCTGAGACCAGTCGGGTCAGGTACAAGGCCTTTTGTTCAGCCGTGCCGTGTGCATGCAGACACTCATAGGCGCCATGCGATAAACCTGGATACATGGTCCAGGCCTGATTGGCAGAATTGAGCATTTCGTAAAATGAATTATTTATCACCAGCGGCAAGCCCTGCCCGCCGAAATGCGGATCGCACGATAAGGCCGGCCAGCCGGCTTCCACATATTGTTTGTAGGCTTGCTGAAAACCCTGGGGCGCAGTCACGGCATGAGTTGTTGTATCAAGTTTGCAGCCTTCGCGGTCGCCCGAGTGATTCAGCGGAAATAAAATATCGGCTGCGAATTTGCCGCCTTCTTCCAGTATCTGATTAATCGTATCGGTATCAAGATCTTGGTGTGGCGGCAGCTGTGCAAGCTCATTACCGACTTGCAGCAACTCATGCAGGACAAACTGCATATCTCTTAGTGGCGCGGTGTATTGCGGCATAACGATCTCCTAGAATTCAAAAAAATCAGGCTAGCGGTTTTGTGTTTGGCTTAGTGTGTTTTTTTGCAGGTTCTTTGCTTGCCGCTGTACTAGCTGATGAACTAGCTGCATGGTGCAAACTATTCATCAGTCGGGCAAAGCCTGCCTGTGCCCGCTCTACGCTACCGGGGCGTTTGATGAAGCGGGCATCATGATGCAAGGCCAGTACTAATCCATACATTTCAAACACCAGCTGATCGGCATCTGTATCAGGAGGCAATTGCCCCTCTTGTATGGATTGCGTTGCCGCGCGCTGCAATGCCAATTGCCAGAGCCTGACCATCTCAACTAATTGCTCGCGAATTGCACCGGGGCGGTCGTCATATTCAACCGCACCACTGATGTAAATACAGCCAGAGGCGATTTCCATGCTGACACGCGCAACCCAGCGCGCAAACAGACTTTCCAGACGCGGCAGTCCGCGCGGCTCGCGCAGGCTGGGATAAAAAACATCTTGCTCAAAATGCTGGTGATACAGACGCAGCACTTCGCTTTGCAAATCTTCGCGCGAACCAAAGTGCGCAAAGACGCCGGACTTGCTCATGGCCATACGGTCGGCAAGTACACCTATGGTGAGGCCTTCGAGGCCTTCGCGGCTGGCGATGCTAAGCGCCACCTCCAGTATGGCGGCACGGGTTTGTTCGCCCTTGCGTAAGGGTTTTTGTATAAGTTCGGTCATGTGAATTACTCCTGGGAGGACACAGGAATATGGGCCTCCAAAATAGAACGGGCGTCCTATTATGCACTGAAAGCCCTTGCTAACACTGGAAAATCCTGTCAGCTGCGAGACCTGTCAAGCATGCGCCTGTCGCGCTTGGTCGGCCGACCTTTGATCTCCGCGCCGGGCTCGAAAAATATTTTGCGCTGCTCGGACTCTTGCTGCCGCTTTTGCAAGCTCTGTTCGGTTTCCAGATAAAGCAGCCGCGCCAGCGTGGCAGACCCTCTCTGCCCAGACAAGCCCACTACTTTCACCTGCCAGACCATACTGCCATTATCGACATCGATCAGATCATCAATGTGCACCATGCGCGCAGGCTTGCAGCGCTCGCTATTTAATTTTATGCGGCCGCTATCGACTGCATCGGTGGCGAGTGAACGCGTTTTGAAAAATCTTGCCGCCCATAGCCATTTATCGATGCGTACCGGATCAGTCATAAAAATAATTATTTGGTGTATTTGCCGGCAGTGATTAGCTGCAGCACAGATAGATAAAGAAAATAAGCAAGCTTATTTAAAGTACGCCGCCCCCAGGAAAGTCGCGCTACTTCTGCCGGGCTGATTACCACTCCTTCAGTAACGCCCCTCGCTATGTGTTGGCGCAAGTCCCGCGCAAAATCGGCATCGCGAACAATAATATTGGCTTCATGATTGATGAACAGCGACAAACCATCAAAATTACTCGAACCTATGGTCGCCCATTCATCATCAATGACAACAACCTTTCCATGCAGCTGGGTCTTGCGGTATTCCACAATGTTTACGCCTGCGCGCGACAGTTTAGGATAAAACGATTGAGCCACTGCATCTTGCATGCGGAATTGTCCCACGCCTATCAATAGTGTGACTGTGACACCGCGACTTGCTGCGATTGCCAGCGCCTGCCGTAATTTTCTGCCGGGCGCAAAATAAGGCGTAACAAAATAAGCTGTGTGACGTGCACGTCCCATTGCCTGTAGCAAGTTGCGCTGTATGGTGCTGCGGTTGCGCAGGTTATCCCGTATCACTAGCGCTGCCTCTGCGACTTGATGCGCTGCCTCATGTCGCAGTGATCTGGGCAGTCTCATATTTTGTAAACGATAACGCAAATTTATGAAGTGTCGTCGCGCCCATTGTGCGGCTGCTTCAGCATATATATCCGCAACCAGCGGTCCGCTGATGCTGACGGCAAAATCCCAGCGTGGCTGGGGTAATGGTATCTGACTACCTTCATCGCTGAGCATGTCATCGTTTATATTTAAGCCACCAAGAAAGGCAAGGCGACCATCTACGACAACCAGTTTACGATGCGTGCGAGCCAGCCCGCGACGAAACCAGGGATTGAAATTTTTGTAGTGCACACCGGTGGTGGCAAATTCTTGCGCAAGCATAGCGCAACGTGCCGCACCTGTACCCAGCCAGTCTGCTATGACATACACCTGCACACCACGTTGGGCAGCGCGGATCAGTGCAGCCTGCACCAGATCGGCAGTTGCGTCCTGCGCAAAAATATAGGTTTCGAGATAAATTTCTGACTCTGCTGTATCGAAGGCCTGAATCAATGCGGGGAAAAATTCGGCGCCACGATGCAGCAAAGTCAGTTTATTGCTTTTGCTATAGCTGGCTGCTCGCATGGCTGATATCAGCAACAGAATTGACTGGATGAATTGATGCTTGCTTAAACGATGGCAACAAGCTCAGCTCTGCCACCAACGGCGCATGATCTGATAGCCGCGCCCAGCTAGCACCATGCAATACTTTCGCGCTTAAGACATCAAAACCCCGCACATAAATACGATCGAGCTTGAGTACTGGCATGGCAGCCGGAAAAGTGCGTGCCGGTGTCATGCGCGGTCCGCGTCCGGATAAACGCCGCAGATAGCTGCCAAAACTGCGTGAGGATAAATTCTGATCAAACACTTCTTCCACATCGAGTTTTTTACGCAAAGTGTCGCTGAGTGCATTAGTCCAGTCATTAAAATCGCCGGCAATAATTATTGGCGCGCCCTTAGTTGCGGTCGCATGAACCGCCTCAATTAACGCTTCGGTCTGCCGCATACGGCTACCGGCAAATAATCCGAGATGTACGACATAGCAATGCACTTGAACATTTTGTATTTGTATTACGCAATGCAAAATGCCGCGCGATTCAAACTGATGATCAGAGACATCATGATTATTTGCTGACGCAATAGGGAAAACTGAGAGTAGCGCATTGCCGTGATGGCCGTGGTCATACATGGCATTGAGGCCATAAGCACTGTGCTGCGTGTCACTGGCAAGAAATTCATGCTGACTCTGCACAGGCCAGCTGCCTGCATGACGCAGCGCCAACAAATCATGGCGACCCTGCACTTCCTGCAGGAACACAACATCGGCAGCCACCGATGACAACGCTTGTTTCAGTGCATGTATGCGCGGTTTACGCGCAATTGAGCTGATGCCTTTGTGAATATTGTAGGTTGCAATGCGCAGCTTCATTCGATCAATAAATGTTCAGGTTAAGTAGTGTGGTAATTGCAAAATTGCCTCGGCATTCGAGGGGGAAAAACACTGTTCGGCTGCGGCTTGCCAGGGCAGCCATTGATACTGTAAATGCTCGCGTTCAGCTAATACAACTTGTATATCACGCGGGACCAGCAAGCCATATACATGTTCCGTATTATGCGTCACACCGGGGGCATAACGATGGCGCCAGACTGGATAGATTTCATAAATATTCGATAGTTTCCAGTCTTGAAGATTTTCAGCGGGTACCTGCATGCTGCCGATTGCTATGCCGGTTTCTTCCTGCACTTCGCGCACTGCCGTTGCGTGCAATGGCTCATCGGGCAAATCTTTGGAACCAGTAACGGATTGCCAAAAACCCGGCTTATCTGCACGCTCTATCAATAACACTTGAAGATCAGCGCTGTAAATGACAACCAATACAGATTCCGGAATTTTATGAGTAGGCATAGGTGAGCAAAAAACAAGGCATAAAAAAAGCACTACGAGAGTGCCTTGATTATGCCTTGTTTGGCTTACCGGCGAATCATGCCGCCGATAAGCTCAGCAAATATGCTAGCCAAACGACTAAGCTTTGATGACTGGCTCCACACTGCGCAAACGTATATGCAATTCCTTGAGCTGCTTCTCGTCGACGGCAGAAGGTGCTTGTGTCAGCAGGCATTGCGCACGCTGGGTCTTGGGGAAAGCGATGACATCACGTATGGATTCGGCACCGGTCATCATGGTGACAATACGGTCCAGACCAAACGCCAACCCGCCATGCGGTGGCGCACCGTATTGCAAGGCGTCGAGCAGGAAGCCAAATTTGATCTGAGCTTCTTCAGCATCAATGTTCAATGCACGGAATACTTTGCTCTGCACATCAGCGCGATGAATACGCACTGAGCCGCCACCGAGTTCCCAGCCATTCAAGACCATGTCATAGGCTTGCGCAATGGCGCGGCCCGGATCGGTATCGATGAAATCTTCGTGGCCGTCTTTCGGTGCCGTAAACGGATGATGCAGCGCATTCCAGCGGCCGGCTTCTTCATCATGCTCGAACATCGGGAAATCAACCACCCATAGCGGACGCCATGCTTCTTCAAACAGGCCGTTCTTGCGACCGAAATCACTGTGTCCGATTTTTACGCGCAGTGCACCGATGGCATCATTAACAACTTTGGCTTTATCCGCACCAAAGAAAATCAGGTCGCCATCTTGTGCGCCGGTTTTTTCCAGTATTTGCGCCAGTGCGGCATCGTGGATATTTTTAACGATAGGCGATTGCAGACCATCACGGCCTTTGGATTTATCGTTGACCTTGATGTAAGCGAGTCCCTTGGCACCATAGATGGCAACGAACTGGGTATAAGCATCAATCTCGGAACGTGGCATGCCACCGCTTTCCTTGGCGCCTCCAGGCACACGCAATCCAACGACGCGCCCGCCATCCATACTGGCTGCAGCTGCGAAAACCTTGAAGTCCACATCTTTCATCACATCGGTCAGCTCGGTAAATTCGAGCTTGACGCGCATGTCTGGTTTATCTGAACCATACATGCCCATGGCGGTGGCAAAATCCATGACGGGGAAAGGATCAGGCAAATCCACGCCCAGCGAATTTTTGAATACTACACGGATCATGCCTTCGAACAGATCACGAATTTCCTGCTCGGACATGAACGATGTTTCGCAATCGATCTGCGTAAATTCCGGCTGACGGTCAGCGCGCAAATCTTCATCGCGGAAGCATTTGGTGATCTGATAATAGCGATCAAAATTTGCCACCATGAGCAACTGCTTGAACAGCTGCGGTGACTGCGGCAATGCAAAGAAATGGCCCGCATTAACACGGGAAGGCACCAGATAATCGCGCGCGCCTTCCGGTGTAGATTTAGTCAGCATAGGCGTTTCTATATCGATGAAACCATTCGCATCGAGAAATTTGCGCACTTCCATCGAGACCTTGTAACGCAGACGCAAATTTTGCTGCATCTGCGGACGACGCAAATCCAGTACGCGATGGGTCAGGCGTGTGGTCTCGGAGAGATTGTCATCATCCAGCTGAAACGGTGGTGTCACCGAAGGATTGAGCACTTCGAGTTCATGACATAGCACTTCGATTTTGCCTGAAGTCAGATTGGTGTTGCTGGTGCCTTCAGGACGCAGGCGCACGACACCGGTGATGCGCAAACAAAACTCATTGCGCACCGCCTCGGCTGTCTGGAAAACTGCTGCACGATCAGGATCACAAACGATTTGCACCAGTCCTTCACGGTCGCGCAAATCAATAAAAATGACCCCGCCATGATCACGACGGCGATGCACCCAGCCACAGAGGCTAACGGTCTGGCCTAGTAATTCTTCATTGGTTAAGCCGCAATAATGTGTACGCATAGACATATCAGTTTCCAGTTCCAGATTGTTCAGTATGTGATTTTTCAGTGTCGTGCACAGGAGGCGCTACCACCCCCATGGACACGATGTATTTCAATGCTTCATCGACGGTCATGTTGAGCTCTTTCGTATCTTCACGCGGCAGCATCAGAAAAAAACCGGATGTTGGGTTAGGCGTGGTCGGTACATAAACGCTGACATAGTCGCCATGCAAATGGTTAGGTACGTCGCCACCCGGTATACCGGTCTGGAACGCGATGGTCCAGCAGCCTTCACGAGGATATTGCACCAGCAGCGCCTTGCGAAACGCATTCCCGGATGAAGAAAACAGGGTATCGGAAACTTGTTTGACGCTGGAGTAAATTGAACTGACAACGGGAATATGATTGAGCAGCATCTCCCACCAGAGCAGCAACCGGTTGCCCAGAAAATTGCGCGTGATCAGACCCGTGATAAAAATAATCAACAAGGTCAGTATCGTGCCGAAACCGGGCAAACCAAAACCAATTAAAGATTCAGGACGCCATTTTTCAGGCAGCA
>CAIVDH010000250.1 GCA_903904635.1 uncultured Burkholderiales bacterium
CAGCCTGATGCGGCTGTATGCCCAGCGCCTCCACACATTTTTCACCCAGCAGCTTGCCCAGCTCTGCACCAATATCACTAAGCGCATCAAGATTTTCTGCATAACGACCGGCAAACGGATTGGCAATTACAGCAATGGCCACAGCACGGCGCGTGGGCGGATTAATCGGCTGCCCCATCTCCATACGCGTCTCATCGACTTGCACAATTATTTTACGAATTTTTGCCTGCATACCTGCTCCCATGCTGATCGTTATGGTTGATTTTTCTGCTTAACGCAGACCATCGAATTTGCTAATGCCTTCAGGCGTCAAACCACCTACACGTTCATGCACCCGCGCGCCGGTCGACATCACCAGAATAAAAACAATTTCATCGGCCGCAGGCGCACCAGGCACCGACACTTCCATCGCATCAAAATGACTGCGCACATAGCTGGCCGTAATATGCGTAAGCGGCACATCAAGCTTCGCACCAGGCGGGCCGACTTTTTTTGTAGAAGGCACAATTGCCAGCGGCCTGCTCTGCTGCGTAGTTGTGCTAGCCTGCCCTTGGGTATAACCAGCGCGGTCACCCTGCCAACCCAGCAACTCACGCATCGCATAACCACCCGGCACATGCCACAGCGCGCCATGCTCAAGCTCGCCAGCGCTGCCTACGATGGCGCCCTTACCATAACAATGTATATCTTCCGGCTGCAGTTTTAATGCAGCTAATAGTGTGCGTGCCATTTCCAGACCGACCGGATTCAATGCTTCCATCATCGGCAATATGTCGGCTTCATAGCGTCCGGCATACGGATTTTTCAGCACAGCCGCCACCGCACCGCGCACTTGTGGTTGCGCAGGTACTGGTCCGAATTCATGCGCAATACTTTCCACATGCGTGAACACTCTGCGTATTTCTATCAGGCTCATACCAGATTCATCCTTATTATTTTCTGCACCGGCCGCATCATGCAGCGCGCTTCAATGGTGCAGGCAAACAGTGCTGCGATATTCCTGCTGCACGACTCTGCGCCTGCAAAGTGAGCACTGCTGCAGTGATCACGCCATCATTCATCAATCTTTGCGCAAGCATCACACCTTGTTGCAATGCCTGTGCCACCAACGCATGCGGTAAAACACCTACAGCTGTAGTCACCAGCAAACTACCCAAATCGGAATCATCTTTGATGCTAGAGGCTGGTGCGCGCTGTATGGCTACATGTTCGGCATTCACTGCATTAGCAATCATGGTTGCTGCCGCATCAGCTGCTGCTGCATTTTTTGCCAGTACCGTCACACTGTCTGCAATACCCAGACTGAAACTTCTGCCGCGCCAGCCGGAAGTCGCAATGCCACGCACAGGCATGGATGCATCAATCATGAAACTGCCATTCGGCATGCCGGCATACTGCGCAATATCCGTTACCAGCCCAACATGATAGGACTGACCCTGTTGCAAATGCAGCGCGATGTCACCGCCATTATTAATGCTGGCGCGCGACACGCCCGGCGCGCGAGAATAAAAAGTCAGCATCTCATCGGCCACTGCACCGGCCACTGCTGCCATAGGCGTAATAAATTGCGCGCGATGCGGCCAGCAAGCGGCCAGCATACGACGCGCCACTGCGCCTTGTACTGACATCGGCTGCAGTATCGTTTGCTGCATAGGCTGACGTAGCAACGACAACTCCGCCACCAGCTCAGGCAAAATTTCAGCAAAGCGTAACCAGGATGATTCGACTGCATCATGAATCGCTGCAGCATTGCCATCAGCACTAATGACCAGATCTATCGGACCATATTGGAAATGCCAGCGACCATCGTCAAGTAATGTGCGGGTAGGTTGCATGACTGCTCTTTAGCCCAGCATCGGTTTTTGTAATAGCGGCCACGGCCCGCTTTCAGCCGTCCACTGCACGACTCGCGAACGCTCAGTGCTCACCACATCATCCAGCGCACGCACACGATCAACATGACCACCCAGTCGTTCATAATCATCCAGCCGCATCGTAAATTCTATCGGCGCCACGATCGCTGGTGTAGGCACATAACCAAACGACTGATCCGGCATACGCAACACATCCACCATCACCGTAATGCCGCCACCGGCCCACACATAGGCATGCGCACCACCGCACGTGACATTCGTAATTGCCTGCTTAATGGAATTGGTCAGCCAGACCGGATTGTCTGTCACACCGGCACGCAAAGAACCACCAGCCCCAGCAAGAAACAACACGCTGGATAACGAAGGCTCACAGTTTTCAATAATTTTATCGACTACTTTCTGTACCGCCGCCGGCATCTCGGCGGCTACCGGCTGCAGCTGCGCATCCAGTACGAAGTAAGCCGCATGCTCACCCGTGGTTGAAGTCATCAGCAAGCGCATGCCGGCGCGTGCAACCTCGGCATCAAAGCCATCAATAATTTCCAGCGGATCAGCAATGTCCGTACCGCCCCAGCCATTGCCAGGATTAGCCACTTGAAAATAACGTCCTGGTGTGGATTTGCGGCCCTTCATTTTTATGCCGGACGGTGGCATATCCAGACAACGGCCGGCCTGATGCTCGCTCAACACACCCGTGATATGGTCATCCACCACCACCACTTCATCAACATGACCAAACCACTGCTTGGCAAACATACCTACCGCAGCCGAACCACAGCCCACGCGCATATGTTTTTCTTCAACCCCATCCACTATCGGCGCACGTCCTGCCTGCACGATCAGTTTTGCACCGCCTTCAATTTCTAATTCAACCGCCTGCTTATTACCCAGCGCCATCATCATGTCGCAGGTAATGCGCCCTTCTTTTTTCGTGCTGCCAGTCAGATGATGTACACCGCCTAACGACAACATTTGTGAACCATATTCTGCTGTTGTCACATGACCGACTTCTTCACCCTTGTGCCGTATGCTGGCTCGCTCAGGTCCGAGATAACGATCGGTATCTATCTTCACTTTGAAACTGCAATAACTGAAAATGCCTTCGGTGACGACAGTCACCATATCGATGCCGCGCACTTTAGAAGCCACAATGAACGGCGCCGGTTTGTAATCCGGATAGGTAGTGCCCGCACCTACGCCAGTTACAAACAAGGCATCAGGCTCTTGATCTTCTGTCGTTGCAGGTTCTGCACTAATGCGCTGCATCAGCACCAGCGGATCAACGCGGGTGAGTACACCGCTGACATTTGCGTAACGATCGCATGCGCCAGTGCGTCCTTCCGTAATCTGGCATAGCACCGGGCACGCATTGCATTCCACCTTGTTGGCCGCCATGTTGTCACTACGTGGCCGTGATTTATCCATCACCTGCGGTGGTGATGCTGCAGAGGGAAAATCCTCTGCATTGTCGTTACTGTGATCTACCCGGTTATGCGTGGTCATGGTGGCGACTCATCATCAACGCTGCAGCAGCGCAGCACGTACACGATCCGGTGTGGCCGGTATGGTTTTTACACGCACGCCAGTAGCATGATGCAGCGCATTGAGTATGGCCGGTGCAGTGGCCACCAACGCCGGCTCGCCTACGCCTTTTGCGCCATACGGGCCGATAGGCTCCGTATCTTCAATAATATGCACCGTCACAGGTGGCATATCACCGGCAGTAGGTATCAAATAATCATGCAGATTGTCAGTTCGCCCGCTGATGTATTCCTCCATCAACGCCATACCCAATCCCTGCGCGATACCACCGTGTATTTGTCCCTCAACCTGAGTCGGATTGACTGCGCGACCTACATCATGCGCAGCATGTATATGCAAAACTTTGATCGTGCCTAATTCGATATCGACTTCGATTTCTGCAATCTGCGCCGCAAAGCCATAGGTTGCATACGGCACGCCCTGTCCGTTTGCGTCTAATGGCACAGTAGGCGGATTGAAATAACCACGACCCAGTGCGATGTCACCATGCGCATCTGCAGTCAGTGTTTGCAGATCCAGTGATCTGACGATGTCATGCTGTGTGCCTGTCAGTATGGAACCCTGCACACTGAGCTGTACTGGTTCGGTAAGTTCTAGTTTTTGCAGTAACTGACGGCGCAAATCTTCACCAGCAAATTTTGCGGCATTACCGGATACAAAAGTTTGGCGCGACGCAGAAGACTTGCCCGCATCTTCAGTCAGATCTGTATCACCCATTACCTGATCAACCAATGCCAATGGCAAGCCCACCGCATCGGCAAAAATCTGCGGCATTACCGTTGCCGTACCCTGCCCGATTTCCTGCGCGCCGTTATATAAAAACAGCCGACCATTCGACCGCAACGCGCCCGTCATGGTTGAAGGATTCGCGATGACAGTATTGCCTATGCCGTACCACATGCTGGCAATACCAACACCACGACGCAGCGGTGTATTTTTGCCGGCATCATGATTGAATTGCTCTGCTGCTGCTTTGGCTTGTATCCATGCAGGTTGCAAGGCTTGCAGACATTGCGTCATGCCCACGCTGGCTTGCAGTATCTGACCGGTGGCAGTCGGCTGACCTGCATGTATCGCATTCTTGAGGCGAAAAGCCAGCCCATCCATGCCAGTTTTTTCTGCCAGTTCATCAAGCAGCGCTTCGGTCACGATATGCGCTTGCGGTACGCCGAAACCACGAAATGCCCCTGCCACAGCATTGTTGGTATAGACCGCGCGCGTCAGTGCACGCAGATGCGGCACAAAATACGGCCCGGTGGAATGCACCGGCACGCGATTGGCCACCGTACTGCCCCAGCTTGCATAAGCGCCGGTATTGAAATCGCCATGGAAATCCAGCGCCAGTAACTGGCCATCTGCATCGCACGCATAACGCGCATGGATATGGGAAGGATGTCGCTTGGTGGTTGATACCATCGATTCACTACGACTGTATATCGTTCGCACTGCACGTTTTAACTTCCACGCCGCCACTGCCAGCAAAGGCTGCAGCGATACATCGAGCTTGCCGCCAAAGCCGCCACCGATTGCAGAGGGTACGATATGAATCGCCTCAGCCGGCAATTGCAATACGCGCGCCACTTCTTCTTTATCCATGACAGGCGTTTGCGTGCAAGCGAAAATGCGCAATCGCTCCACACCATTTTCAACAAACACTTCGGCATAGCCAGCCTCAGGTTCGATATACGCGTGCTCAACATAACTGGTGCGGTAAGTATCTTCAGCAATATGTGCTGCTTGCAGCATGGCCTGATCTACATCACCTTTCACAACCCGACCGCGACACAATACATTTTCAGCAGCAAAATCATGCAGCAAGGCTGCCTTATCCATCAGCGCCTGCTCCGGCGTTTCCATCGCAGGCAGTGGCTGCCAGACTATCGGCATATCTGCTTCAGGTATGGCTTGCACAGCATGCATATCGCCAATGATCAGCATCACCGCTTCGCCACGCATGCGCACAAAGCCATCCGCCAATACAGGCTGATCTTTAGGCTGCGGAAAAACAGCAAAACTATTTTCAGGTACATCTGCAGCAGTCAGTACAGCAACGACTTGCGGATAACGATTGCGAAATGCATCAAGCCCGACAATATCAAAACGTGCACTTGCATGTGGCGAGCGCACCGTGCGCATCCACAAACAATCCGCAGGAAAATCATCAGCGCCGAATTTTTCAGCACCCGTTAATTTGGACTGCGCATCCAGACGCGCAACACGCGCACCGACGGCCTGCCCGGCCGCAGGCTCAGGCGAAATAGTCGGCGGTGCAGATAACGCCATCACCGCTTCGACTATCTTGCGATAACCCGTACAACGGCACAGCACGCCGCCTAACCCATCTAATACTTGCTGCTCGCTAGGATATGGATGACGCTGCAATATATCGGTTGCCGCCATCAGCATGCCGGGCGTGCAAATACCGCACTGCGCCGCACCATGCACCATAAATGACTGCTGCAGCGCATCGAGCTTGCCGCTTTGTGCGAGCCCTTCAACCGTTGTCACTTCACGTCCCGCGCACTGACCTGTAGCGGTGAGACAAGCGCAGACCTGCTCACCATCAAGCAACACTGTGCAGGCACCGCAGTCACCGGCATTGCAACCGATCTTGGTGCCAGTCAGGCCGAGTTCATCGCGCAGCGTATCGGACAAGCGACGTGATGGATTACTCGCCTCTACGCTCTTGCCATTGACAGACATACGCAAGCTCGTCACAGCCTTAAATTCGCTGGACTTTTCGAACGGCTGATCAAGTGGCTTATTCATCTGCAGCCTTTGCAATCGCTCTGCGCACCAGCGTTTGCGCTGCATCCAGCCGGTATGCACCCGTGCCACGCACATCATCAATTGGCGTTAGCACTGCGAGATCTTCCTCACTGACCAGATTGCTCAGTGCACTATTTACAGGCTGGCCTATGATTTTTTTCTCCAACGCGCTTAAACGACGCGCAACCGCAGAACAAGAACCCACGGCAATGGCTGCATGCGTTACACAACCCTCATCTATTTCCATCACCACCGACACCATCACAATGGAAATCACCAGATAGCGCCGGTGTCCGAGCTTCAGAAAAGTGGAGCGTGCATTAGGCCGATGCGGTATCAGTATCGCGGTAACTAATTCATTTGCTGCGCGCGCAGTTTTGCGACTACCCAGCAAAAAATCCTGCACAGGCAAACGTCGTGTGCCATGCAATGAAGTCAGCTCCACCACGGCATCCAGCGCCATCAGCGCAGGAATGCCGTCTGCAGCCGGCGACGCATTACAAAGATTGCCCGCAATCGTGCCGGTGTTTTGCACTTGTATTCCACCCACTTCACAAGCAGCGGCCTGCAGCCCATGCAATTGCGGTGGCAAGCTCGCCCGCACCAAGGTAGACCAGGTGGTAGCCGCACCAATGCGAACCATATCATCTTCTATATGGACGCCGGCCAGACCGGGTACTGCGGTGATATCAAGAATAGAACCGGAAACTGACGCGCTGGTTCGGGCAGGGAAAAAATCGGTGCCACCAGCGAGTACCTGCAAAGGGCCAGCGGCTAGCGCATGCAACGCTTCATTCAAGCTCGCCGGACGCAAATATGCAGGCTGATTCATGCGTAATGCCAGCAACAGCGACGTAACGAAGAAGTGAGCACCATGATTGTTTCGTTTTTCTTAAAAATTATATTGTTTAGTGTCTGCTACATTTCGGATACCGTAGCATGAAAGAATCATGCTCGCAATATTTTTCAAAATTAGCATCGACTATTTTTAGCACTATCCAATCGATCTGTTTATATTTTGAAAAGTTCAGTGTTTACTACATTTACAGCCTGCGCTACCATCATGTCTAAATTTACGGAGAGCGCATGCCAACTGCTAATAATATTATCAATCCGGCACCCATAGAAACCGATGCCGTCATCGTAGGCGCAGGTCCGGTCGGCCTGTTTCAGGTATTTGAACTGGGTCTGTTGGAAATCAAAGCCCATGTGATTGATTCCCTGATTTCCGTCGGCGGTCAGTGCGTGGAGCTCTATCCGGACAAACCCATTTACGATATTCCTGCCGTACCGGTCTGCACCGGTCAGGAACTGACCGACAATTTGCTCAAGCAGATCGAGCCGTTCGAGCCGACCTTTCATCTCGGTCAGGAAGTCACGCTGGTGCAAAAGCGTGAAGATGGCCGCTTTGATCTGGAAACCTCTACCGGTACCCGCTTTATCACCAAAACTATTTTCATCGCTGCCGGTGTGGGCTCATTCCAGCCGCGCACCATCAAGGTAGATGGCATCGAAGCCTTTGAAGGCACGCAGCTGTTTTATCGCGTGAAAGATCCGGCGCGCTTTGCTGGTCGCAATATCGTCATCTGTGGTGGCGGTGATTCGGCGCTGGACTGGGCCTTGAACCTGCAAGGCAAAGCAGAATCCGTGATCCTGCTGCACAGACGCGATGACTTCCGTGCTGCGCCAGCTTCGGTAGCGAAGATGAAAGCGCTGTGCGAAGAATATGAAATGCAGCTGGTGATAGGTCAGGTATCCGGCTTTGAAGAAAA
>CAIVDH010000251.1 GCA_903904635.1 uncultured Burkholderiales bacterium
GCACAATTTGTTATTTTTATATCAAGACTGTTACGAGAGCTCATAACGCCGCTGTTAGCCATGCTATCTTTCTTGTTTAAATCGATCTATTTTTAAAGATTAGTAAAAGTGTGTTTTCATAGATAATACTTGTATCATTGCATAACGTCCTTAATTTTTATTGTTAAAATAATATGTCAGATACAAACTCACCCGGTACTTTGCTAGTAGGCGAAGGCGTATTCATGAAAGGCACCATCAAAGTGCCAGGCATCGCGACTGTCGATGGCAAGATCGAAGGCGTGATCTCTGCGGATACGATATACGTCACGGGCAATGGCGCTATTAATGGAAAAACTGCTGCTAACCATATACGGGTTGGTGGTGAACTGACTGACACTACCATCGCCAACAAGACGCTAGTGGTGGAATCAGTGGGCAAAGTCACAGGCTCCATCACCTATGCTGATCTGGAAATCAAAAAAGGCGGCACGCTGGAAGGCAATATATACAAGGTCAAAGATGGTCAGCCTACCGGTTACAGGGCAAAAGAGCCTGAGCCAGCTGTTATTTCTGCGCCGCCCTCCGAAGAAGTCTAATCCCCGCATGTACTGAGCCTGAACATGATGTGTGTTCAGGCTAAACGCCTGGTCTACCTAAAGCGATATGTTTTTCGCAACCCAAGCATAAACTTGTGGTTGTGCCGCTGCATTTCAATCAATACCGTGAAAATTTGATCTGGTTTCAGGTTTGTGTATGACTTTATTTGTAAATTAAGAGCATGAATCAAAATCGCGCCAGCCGTATGCAATGCGTATTTTGATCAGGGCTTTAAATTAAACTTGCAAAAGGAGTCAAGCATGAAAAAAATCACTATCATCGTCAGCTTAATGGCCGCAGCATTATTTACGACGCTCTCGCATGGGCAAGTATCAGATAAAAAATCAGCCACAAAATCAGCTGCAAATAACGCACTCGGCAAGGAAGCATTTTCTTCTATAGGTTGTGCAAGTTGTCACGATGCGACCAGTCGTGTTGTGGGGCCTTCGTTGCAAGAAATCGCCCAGCGTTACAAAGGTAAAAAAGTGGTCGCAGAAATAGCCGCACGTATACGCAATGGCAGCGATGACAGATGGGGCGAATTATCACACCATCCTGCATATGAGGGAGTCGATGAAAAAACAGCACGCCTGATGGCTGCATGGATATTGGCTGGATCACCGCAATAAATATTTAATCAGCACCTCACCCATGAAAGTAAATCGCGTCATGAAATCATTTGTTTTATTCATAGCCATGTTTTTTATCGCCCCCATTGCCAATGCCGAATGGATTAAGGTATTTGAAAACATACGTGGAACAACATCATATGTAGACACCGACAGTATTCAGGCCAGCGGCCAATACCGTAAAGTCTGGGAGCTGCAAAATTACAAAACACCCGCATCGAACGGCATGATGTCCATGAAAATGCGCAAAGAATATGACTGCAAAGAAGAAATGACCAAGCTGATTTCATTCACTGCGTTTAAGGGCATCATGGGTCGTGGTGATGTGTTGGGGACGGTGAATTCGCCTGATGAATGGCAGCCCATATCTAAAAACCCGGGTGGCAAAGGCGCGTTTCGTTACGTCTGTGAAAATGGCACGCGTTAATGGTGCGCGTTAATGGCGCGCCATAAGCTTTAACGTTTGAAAATAAAATATGCTTATTCCGGTATGCCAGCGCTGCAATCTATCATGGACGAAGCGATAAAATTTTTAAGTGCGCATGTCAGGTAAATGTCATGAAGCTATTTGATAAAAATAATCATCTTATAAAAATCAGCGGCACTGCTGCCTTGATATCGACCTAAAAAAATAGGCTCTCAGGCATTTTTATAAAAAAAATCCCCTGAGAAGTATCTCAGGGGACGATGATCAATAGCGGCATCAAATAACGATACCAACTCCAGATAATCTAGCAGCCAGATGGTGTTCCGGCTTTTTTGGAAAATTGCTCTGCTACTTTGCTATAGCGCTGGGTTAATGCCATGTAGCGGTTCATAGAAGAAGGCGATGGTGCATCTCCGCCAGCTGTCTGTATCTCTTGCAAATCACTGGCCATAGCGGTTAATTTTGGCGTTACGTTGGTAACCAGGTTCATCATGTCATCAGTGCAAATCGGATCTTTGTTTGCAACGGCTTCATATTCAACAACGATTTTTTCATAGGAATCGAGCATCAGATCGAATTTTGAAGAGCCTGTTGCCACAGGGGCTGCTGGTGCGGCAGTAGCAGGGGCTGCATTTTCTTGTTTAGTCTCGGGTGCTGCTGCGGGTGCCTCTGCAGGCGCCTCGGTTTTGTTACCGCATGCACCAAGCAGCAGGGGCGCGCAAATTATAGTCAGGCTTACGCCTTTGATTAAAAGCTCTTTTATTGGCAACATTAAAAATTCCTCAAAAAATTTATTATCAAATTTGATTAGTTGAAAAAACATTAGTAACTCATTCAGGATTATATAATCAATGATTAAGTTAACTGTAAAAAACGAATGATAATAGACAAAATTATCAAAATCACATTACTACCCGCAATACTGATGCAATCAGTATTGCCTCAGCATGCGGCAGAATTAATCAGTCCTAGTTGCTTATTCAGCATGCTGCTTGATGTCGAATGTTTTGGATGTGGGATGGGGCGGGCGCTGCAGGCACTTCTACATCTGGACTGGCAGCTTGCAATGAGTCTTAATAAGCTCTCACCATTAGTATTGCTAGTACTAATGGTTTTATTTTTTGGCAGCCTCAGAGATTTATTAAATAAAAGTAAATTTACTGGATTGGCTAACTGTAAATAAGATAATACACATTAATTAGCTGTACCTGATGTTAAGATTGCCGCGGATTTTATATAAACAGATGAAATTATTAACCATTTTTTGGGATTAAACCATGGCAGAATTTTCAATCATTGAACAACAAATGATGATGAAGGATTTGACTGATCAGCAAAAGATGTTGTTCAGTTCTCAGTTCGATTCAGCAAAAAAAGACCGAAATACAATTTTGGTTCTGTCCGTGTTTCTCGGTAGCTGGGGCATCGATCGTTTTATGATCGGTGACATGGGTATGGGTATACTGAAGTTGCTGACATTAGGCCTGTGCGGAATTTTATGGCTGATCGATTTGTTTTTGATCAGAGGTAAAGTAGACGAATACAATCGCAAAAAAGCGAATGAAATTCTTGCCGGTATCAAGTTGACCAGCTGAGTTATTTATATAAATCAGCTTATGTGACAGCGGGGTTAATCAC
>CAIVDH010000252.1 GCA_903904635.1 uncultured Burkholderiales bacterium
CCTGTAATACCTAAGCCAACTAATGCCGGTGTATTGGGCATGCTGCGCACAATGGCAGCATGTCCAGCTAACCAACGAGATAAATCTGCAGCACGTATACCGGCAGCGATCGACAACACTAATTGCTGTTTAATGTAAGGCGCAATTGTGGCAACGACTTCACGCATTTGTTGGGGTTTAACAGCCAGCACGATCACATCGGCCGCTGCAATTATGCTGTCTGGTGCAGCCGCAGTGGTGACACCAAATTGTTTGGTCAGCGCAGTGAGTGCATCCGGATTGACATCGACTACATGGATGTTCGATGCGGCAGTAAGCTTGTCAGCTAAACCACCTATCAGTGCTTGCGCCATATTGCCGCCGCCGATGAATGTTATTTTTAATTCAGTTTGCATAATCTCGCTTTCCAAAAATCGCTGATCCAATTCTGACTATCGTGGCATCTTCAGCAATCGCTGCTGCCATATCGGCCGACATGCCCATCGATAATGTGTCAGTAATAATGCCTGCTGCGTGTAATTGCTGCTGCAATTTGCGCATGACTGCAAATGGCTGGCGCTGCTGCGCAATATTTTCTGCCGGCTCGGGAATAGCCATCAATCCGCGTAATTTTAAATTCGGCATGGCCGCCACTGCCTGGGCCAATGGCAGCAAATCCTCGGGCGCTACGCCGCTCTTGCTGGCTTCACCGCTCACGTTTACTTGCAAGCAGACATACAAAGGCGCAAGCGTTGCGGGTCGCTGGTCTGATAATCGCTGCGCAATTTTTTCGCGGTCTATCGCATGTACCCAGTCAAAATGCTCGGCAATGTTGCGCGTTTTGTTACTTTGAATAGGTCCGATGAAATGCCATTCCAGATGCAAATCAGGTCGCAAGCTCTGGACGGCGGCTATTTTATCGATCGCTTCCTGCACATAATTTTCACCAAATGCTGTTTGGCCAGCATCGGCGGCGGTAATAACAACATCTGGACCAAAGGTTTTGGAAACGGCCAGCAGGCTTACGGCCTCAGGCTCACGCCCGGCTGCCTTAGCTGCCTGGTTTATGGCCTGATGGATGGTTGATAAATTCTGAGCGATGGACATAACCACCATTATCCCTCATCGCGTGACTAAGGCAGAAATTGAATCAGGCTGCTACCATGTGCATTCTTTAATCAAACACTCTGCGGAGCATGCCATGACGACAATTTATGACTTACCTGTTAATACCCTTACAGGCACGGCAACTGACCTTACTGCTTACCGCGGCAAGGTGCTATTGATCGTCAATACAGCAAGTAAATGCGGATTCACACCGCAGTACAAGGGACTCGAGGCAGTATATGAAAAATACAAAGATCAGGGCTTTGCAGTACTGGGTTTTCCGTGCAATCAGTTTGGCGGACAAGAGCCTGGTGGCGCAGAAGAGATCGGTGCATTCTGCGAAAAAAATTATGGCGTGACGTTTCCGCTATTTGAAAAAATTGATGTTACCGGCGACGGTGCGCACCCTTTATTTACGCTACTAAAAAAAGAAGCCCCCGGCGTGCTGGGCACCGAGGGCATCAAATGGAATTTCACTAAATTTTTAGTTGGCAAGGACGGCACTGTCGCTGCCCGCTATGCTTCAACGACTGGCCCTGAAAGTATCAGTGCCGACATAGAACGGCTACTGCAAGCCTGATTAAAACGCAGAGCCAAACTTAAACGATGGAACTTGCATAGTCCTCTTCGTTCTGGTTATGGCTCTGGCTTGGGCTTGGGCGTTTGTTACTGGACATAACTCTACTTGAACTATCCGTATCGTCTTCAGACTCGCCGCCGCTAGGCAGACTGACTTCAGTAGACTCCTCCAAACTCGCATGATGATTACTTGAGGTGGTATCGCTCTCACTACTGTGGGTAGTATCTCTGCGGCCACACAGTGCTTCGAGATAGGCGATCCCTTTTTCGATTCTTGGGGCAATAAATTGATTGCGAGCGACGTAGCCCATGATGAGTGGCAGGCCGAACATCGCAGAAAGCCCCATTTGTAAGGCCAGAATTTCTGAATGATTATTTTGATCAGAAATATGTGCAGGCGCATGCAACGATGCATAGTCCACAGCGGTAGTATTGCTACTATTGAATGAAGCAGCAACCGCATTATGCGTCGGATAAACGGCAGCTAAGATTGCTGGCATAACGACCGCGGTATACAGCGGCGTAAAAACCAAGGCCAGTGGTGTAGCCAGTGTTTTGGCAATTACTCTGTTTATTGCACGTCGCCCTTGCAAGGGTTGGGGTGGATCAGATTTCTCTCCCAAATAAGAATTAACAGCGATGCCGACTGCAGTACCGCAACGATGATGGCGAGCTGCATGCAAGTCATGTTTACGCCTTGCTTGTGCATATTCTCTACCGATTGTTTTCCTCATAGCTGTAGCCAGGCTCAATTCATGTTCGGCTTTTTTTATAATCGCATCGTATTTGGCATCGCTACTGATTGGCCCTGCCTTAATTTTTGATAGTTTCTCAGTGAGTATAGCTTCGCATGCTTGTACTTTGTTCAATCTGTCTAAGCACTCATCACGCTTGGCAGCAGCGACAGCCATTTTTGCACCCTTGATATTGATGCTTAGGTCTTTTATTGGTGCCCTCTGTACACACTGCCTCATCAAATCCTGCATTACGCCTGTCTGCGCACCAGAAAGCGTACCTAAAAAAGCACTGACACTGACATCTAATACCATTGCAATAGGCGGTGATAGTTTGCTTTGCAATAAAGGCTGTAATGCGCCAGAAAAAAGATAATTAATAAGATAATGTATAAAAGGTAATTCATCAGATACGAATGAGCGCTTACGTGCGCCCAGAATGACTTTTTCAGTTAGTGCATTAAAATTTTTATCTACTCTGCCATCTGTATCAAGCGCAAATCCATGCTCGTTACGCTCAGGTTTTTCGACGCCAGAACGAAACCACATTGTTGGATATTTTTGTTCTCTGTCTATGACTGCGTCAACAATTTTTGCAATTGCCAACGTCCAGTGCGCAATCGCATCCGACTCATTGAGTTGATTAGCTTTGGCAAGCCTGGCACTAGCTGTGTTGTAATCGGTATATGCAGCACCATCCGGAGATGTATGAAACGCTCCTTGCATCCTGATAGCGCCGACTACAGGTTCAGACAATAGAACATTCAGCGACCCGGCAACTAATGGAAATGCCCAGGCGCCTCGAGAACCCACACCCATTACCAATAAGCTAGAAAATAATTTCCCCCAAAAAAATGAAGTCAAAAATCCTGCAGCGCCTGCAGCCATATTCGTATTAGTTATTTTTTTATTAGACTCAAGGGAGGGTAATTTTTCAGCATTTTTTAACTGGTGCTCCGCATGAGAATATTTGTCTACGTCTGGATTTTGTAAAATCTTAAGATAAGACTCTACATTCAATGTGAGTTGCTTGGCTTCTTGTTGAGTTAATCCGAGCTCTTGGGAACGGCTGATGAATTCATCTTTTGACATACCGACTCCAAATTGCAAACGCATTTTTTTATCAGCATGCAATTTTTCTGCAATACGATCACTAGCAATTTCACTAGGCAACAGCCCCGCAATATTAGTGACTCTGTCTTGACGCTTTACGTTTAGTGTTTTTGGCGTAATGTTATTTACAGACTTTAAGTCATTTTCAGAAAAAGATGACTCTCTGTTGGCGTTGGTAGAAATTATTGCTTGTTCTTCGTCGTCTGATGCATCTGAAACATAGGGACTGACTGAGCGTGAGTGTGAATACGAACTTGATGTGTTCATGGTGACTCCCTTCAAGCAAGGCTCGTAACTATTTGAGTCGTCTGCCTTTGCAAGGCAGACGAATGATTTGTATCCTGTTCGTCGAATTCATCTTCAAATAAATAACCCGCAAGAATTGTTGAGCGCCATTCCATGACTTGCTGGAGAAATAAATTAATCACACTGGCCAGCTGACTGGCCTCTGTCTGATCTGATAATGGCAAGCGAACGACAAACATCATGCGATCGTGAAGATTGTCCAAAACAAACTGTCCATCTACCTCGCCTTCCATCATGAGCTGTATTGAAAATAATGATTCATACACTTCAACTTTATCAACTTCATTCAACTCACCTAATTCCAAAAATAGCCTGGCAAGATTGCTATTTTTTTCATCTTGTATAAATTGAATATCAATATCATCTACGGTAACGACTTCGCCATTTGAAAAATTTTCTGCATCAGTCAGATGCAAAATCTGCGCAGTCTCAAAGCAAAGTTCAGTAAATTTGATGCGGTTCATGTCCCCTCCTGTTTTTTCGTTTTGATTACTCAAATTTCAGAGCTGGCTTTTAGTAACGCCATATCGATTCGAGTTCTGGAAAAATAATAGCCATTAGCACTAACCGCATGGCAATCACGCCTGCGGTTGGGCTAAATCAATTTACTTGGGAGAACAGCAAGATTAAAAACAGAAGCACTGACACCCTACTGAATGAATCAATAGCGCAGCAAACCCATCTGGATGGGCTCTGTTAATGTGTTAAAGCGGTATCGATGAGTTCTATCCAGTGGCGAACTGGCTTGTCAGTGCCAGATTGCAGATGCGTTACGCAGCCAATATTGGCCGAAACAATCATGTCCGGATTTGTTGCCTGCAAATTATTTAGTTTATTGTCACGTAATTGATACGCTAATTCAGATTGCAGCACAGAATAAGTTCCCGCCGATCCGCAGCATAAATGACTATCCGCACAAAGCTGCACATCCACACCCACAGCACGCAATACACCTTCAACCTTGCCACGTATCTGCTGGCCATGCTGCAATGTGCAGGGCGGATGATAAGCGACGCGCTTATTAATCTTCCCAGTCAGTCTGGCAGCCAATTGCTGCTCAAAGGCCGGCATTATTTCGGATAAATCTTTGGTCAGCGCTGAAATACGTTTTGCACGTTCGGCATAAAAAGCATCATGCATCAACAAATGACCATAATCTTTGACTGACGCACCACAGCCTGATGCCGTCATCACGATCGCCTCTGCACCGGCCTCCACATAGGGCCACCACGCATCAATATTGCGACGCATATCTTCCAGCGCGCCTTCATGATCATTAAGATGATGGCGAATCGCACCGCAGCATCCCGCCTTGGGTGCGACGAGTAATTGCACGCCCAACTGATCCAAGACGCGTGCGGTTGACGAATTAATATTCGGTGACATTGCTGGCTGAACACAGCCATCGAGCAATATCATTTTTCGTGCATGCTGACGGGTAGGCCATGCACCAGCCGGCTGCGCTACCGGTACTTTATTTTTTAATGCTTTAGGCAACAAGGGACGCACCAACTGTCCGGCTTTCATCGCTGGTGTAAAGAGCCATTTGCGCGGCAGTGTTTCTTTAAGCACTGTGCGGAGAATGCGTTCGGTTATCGGCCGCCTGACTTGTTTCTCTACAAAACCGCGGCCTATATCTATTAACCGACCATACTGCACGCCGGATGGGCAGGTACTTTCGCAATTACGGCAAGTGAGGCAACGATCCAGATGCAACTGTGTTTTGCGGGTGACTTCTTTACCTTCCAACACTTGCTTCATCAGATAAATACGGCCACGCGGTCCGTCTAACTCATCGCCCAGCAATTGATACGTCGGGCAAGTCGCGGTACAAAAACCGCAGTGCACAC
>CAIVDH010000253.1 GCA_903904635.1 uncultured Burkholderiales bacterium
CAGACTCATTTTGTATAAGTCTTCGAGTAATTTACCTTTCCACGCATTCCAAACTTTAGGACTGGTGCCGCGTATGTCGGCCACAGTCAGCAAATACAGTGCCGTCAAATGACGTTCGTCTTTGACGGTGTTGACAAAGGCGCGCACTACATCCGGATCGGACAAGTCTTGTTTTTGTGCGACTTGCGACATCATCAGATGATGCTCAACTAAAAAAACGACGAGTTCTGTTTCGGATTTGGTGAGGCCATGATCACGACAAAAGCGTTGCGCGTCATGCATGCCCAGTTTTGAGTGATCGCCACCACGTCCTTTGGCGATATCATGAAATAGCGCCGCTACATAGAGCAGCCAGGGCTGGGCGAAGTTGGCAATAAGCTGACTGCAAAATGGATATTCATGCGCATGTTCGGGTATGTTGAAACGCCGCACATTACGCACCACCATCAGAATATGTTGGTCAACGGTATAGACATGAAATAAATCATGCTGCATCTGGCCAATGATGCGCCTGAAGTTGGGCAGATAACGACCCAATATCGACAGCTGATTCATCTGCCGCAATGCGTGGGTGATGCCTTTGGGCGCTTGCAGTATTTGCAGGAATAGCGCGCGATTGGATGGATCACGCCGAAAATTTGCGTCTAGCTTGAATCGCGCATGCCATATCGCTCGCTGCGTACGTGCTGTCATGCCTTTGAGTTCGCCGTGCTGCTCTAGCAGCAGAAAAATTTCTAAAATTGCAGAAGGCGTTTCTTCGAACACTTTTTCATGTGCGATATCGATGACGCCATTGACTTCATTAAAGCGCGGATTAATGACGCGCGATATGCTGCTTTGCGGGAAGAGCTGGGCTTCGATATTTTGCAGCAGTATGGAATTTAGCTGTGTGACAGCTTTCGCACCCCAATAGTAGCGCTGCATCAGTACTTCGCTGGCACGCCTGGCTTCAGTGGTCTCGAAACCGAATGATTCAGCGATCGGTGTTTGCACATCAAAAACTAGCCTGTCTTCGCGCCGCTTTGCATGTAGATGCAGGCGTATGCGTATGTCTTTGAAGGCGCGCTCTTTCTGCGCTAACTGTCTTGCTTCAGTCGGTGTGATCAGGTCGTGCTCGGCCAGTTTGCGCCAAGAATCACCTAGCCCGGCAGCTTTGGCCACCCACAGTATGACTTGCAGATCACGCAAGCCGCCCGGGCTTTCTTTGCAGTTGGGTTCTAAGCTGTAAGGCGTATTTTCGTATTTAACGTGGCGCTGTTTTAATTCGAGTATTT
Source organism: uncultured Burkholderiales bacterium (assembly GCA_903904635.1). Classification (GTDB taxonomy): domain Bacteria; phylum Pseudomonadota; class Gammaproteobacteria; order Burkholderiales; family Burkholderiaceae_D; genus Pernthalerella. The sequence continues at coordinate 1,275 of CAIVDH010000253.1, forward strand.
TGTCTTGAAAAAATGCACGTGCATCCATCGCTGCTGCGCAGCGTTTTTGCAGCGTCTGAAAAAGTTTACGGCTACCTGTGACTAGCCTTGCTTCGAGCAAGCTGGTTTGTACGGTGATGTCGGCGGCGGATTCGGTCAGGCATTCATCTACGGTACGTATGCTGTGCCCGATCTCCAGACCCAGATCCCACAATAACTGAACCAGCTCTTCGAGTTGCGCGCGCATCGCCTCGTCCGGTGCGTTTTGCAGCAGTATCAATAAATCCACATCGGAGTAGGGAAACAACTCACCACGACCATAGCCTCCGACGGCTACCAAGGCATTACCTTCTGGCAGGTTGAATGATTTCCAGGCAGTGGTGAGAATCTGATCAACATTTTGTCGCATGCGCCTGAGTAGCTGCTCAGGCTTGCGGTTGATTTCGTACTCGGCGACTATCGCTGCGCGCTCATGCTTTAGCTGCTCGCGCAGTGATTTTGCCAGATTGGGCATGTCAGGCTATAGCTGCGGGTGAGCTGGCATGCTGTTCCGAGATGATGGCCGGCGGAGAAGGCATGCCAGGTGATACGGTTAACACTTCATAGCCGGTTTCGGTAACGAGTACGGTGTGTTCCCATTGCGCCGACAGACTGCGGTCTTTGGTTTTGATAGTCCAGCCATCGCCCATTTCGCGGATATCGCGTCGTCCGGCGTTAATCATAGGTTCGACGGTGAATATCATGCCGGCAACGAGCTGCTCCAGCGTGCCGGGCCGGCCGTAGTGCAGCACTTGCGGCTCTTCATGAAACACTTTGCCTATGCCATGGCCGCAGAATTCACGCACAACACTAAAGCCCGCTTTTTCTGCATGCTGTTGAATAACGAAACCAATATCACCTAAAAATGCGCCCGGTTTGATTTTTGAAATGCCCAGCCACATGCATTCATAAGTGATTTCACCCAAACGCTTGGCTAGTATGGAAGGGGGGCCAACGTAGAACATGCGGCTGGTATCGCCGTGATAGCCGTTTTTGATGACTGTGATGTCGATGTTGATGACATCACCATTTTTCAGTAATTTGTCACCCGGTATGCCATGGCAAACTACATCATTGACTGAGGTGCAGATCGCTTTGGGATAAGGCGTGTAGCCGGGAGGGCAATAATTTAGCGGAGCCGGTATGGATTGCTGAACATTAACCATGTATTCATGGCATAAGCGATCTATTTCGCCGGTGGTGATACCTGCTTTAATATGCGGTTCGATGAAATCTAATACTTCAGCGGCAAGTTTGCCTGCGATGCGCATGCCGGCGATGTCTTCGGATGTTTTAATTGAAATAGCGCTCATAGGGTGGTGCCGTTAGCCGTTAGCTGTTAGCCGATAGTCGGCGCAAATGTGATTTAGCGTGAAATTATAGACGAGGCATGCGGCCCGCGCTTCGAAGGCTAGGGCTATATTTGGAAAAGCAGTGTTTCTGAGGTAGAATCTTGGGTTAGCTTGATGGGCAGTTAATTTTGCTGCTTAATTGCTAATATTTTTAAATCACGAACCTGCACCAACAAGGGTGCCTACGCCGGCTTTTAGCAGGCTAGGTCACTGGTCAGGTTCCAGACCTTAACCCTGGAGAAGAATATGTCAG
>CAIVDH010000254.1 GCA_903904635.1 uncultured Burkholderiales bacterium
CTCAATCTGTTACCAAACACTACCTGGTGGAGAGGGCTGGATTCGAACCAGCGTACTCGCAAGAGGGCAGATTTACAGTCTGCTGCCATTAACCACTCGACCACCCCTCCGCAGGGAACCCCAAACTATAGTGGTGACGATTATTTTTGTCAACCGAAATAATGCATGGCATACCCAATTGCAGCACACGGTAGTCAAGTCGCAGGAAACCAACCAAATCGGGAGCCGGGAAGATTTGTAAAAATCAAAACAAACGAACTAGTTTGGCAATTAAAAACGCCATAACTGACCAAGCCAAAGTCGAACCAAAAGGCAGGCAGAAAATTATTCCCTTAAGCTTAAACCGCACATCCAATGGCAGCCGACCCACCCAAAGTCGGCTAAGTACCGGCAAAAGTGGATAAAAAATAGCCAACCCCAGAAAAATGACAGCAACCCATCGAATCATAATAAGACTTAAATAAATCGGCCAATTAAGAAAATTACCGTTGAAAGCAGAATCGTGGAGGCAAATGGCAGCGAAATTTTTTTACCCAAAATACTAAACCGCAGATCGCCAGGTAAGCGCCCTACCCCGAACTTTTCCAACCAAGGCAATATTGATGAAAATATCAATAACGCAATAAAAATTACCAGCAACCAGCGAAACATGACCTTACCTTTTCCAATTCTGATAGTTGAAGATACATCACAACCTGTAGCTTCTATCTTGCATAGCAAAAGGCTGGGGTAATGTAAGCCCCGCACCCAGAATCAACACCTTAAACAACTCACCCATTTCTGCCGGCGAAGTTAGTTTTTGCACCGCATTTGTCAACGGGAACCATCGTGCGACGTCGTCCGGTGATATTTTTTGCATTAACTCCGGCAACCCGGCACTCAATAAAAACGCCGCCTGATTCATATAACCCATGACTGACAGACCGCTATCGATTGCCGCTCGGGCAATCGCAGTGAAGTCCACGTGCGCAGTAATATCTTGCAAGCCCACATAAAAAAAGGGATCAGGATGAGCATGATGCCTGTAATGACACATTAACGTACCCTGATTTCGTTGCGCCAAATAGTATTCGCGCGCCGGAAATCCATAGTCCAACAATAAGGCAGCTCCACCATCGCCCGCTTTGAACATATCACCCAAGGTTCTGATAAAAGCGTCTTGCACAGGATGCACTTCCGTTACATAACCATCAGGCAGTAAGTCAGGATCGGGAATCTGTAACGTAATCAGGGGATCGCAGATGCGATCAGAAAAAATAAACGTATCATCTTGCCAACTCACACCTCGCTCGCGCCAATTCCCAGCTGTTTTTACGACTAACTGGACAGGCATCGCATCAAGTACCTCATTACACAGCACCAAGCCGGAAAAAGCCAAAGGCGGCGTATCCAGCCAGCGCACTGCAGAATGATTTGCCAATAAACTCTGCTGACGGCCGCGCAATTGGGATGACAACTCAACAATGGCGTAGTCCACTGCAGGCTGCCCAAACTCATCCAGAGCAGCAATGACATCCCGAGCAAGCTTGCCGCTACCGGCACCAAATTCCAAAATCCGGATCGGCGTATCGCCAGCCAAATCTGCAGCAAACTTTGCAAGTGTTGTACCAAACAGCGGCGTAATCTCGGGCGCGGTTGTAAAATCACCCTCTTTACCAAGCTTGACTGAACCGCCAGCGTAGTAGCCGAGCCCATCAGCGTAAAGTGCTAGCTCCATGAAACGGGCAAAAGAGATCCAACCATCATGGGCATGAATCTCTTTTACGATCAGGGAAACCAGCGCGCGGGAGGCGGCCAGCGCATCATCTGTAGGCTCGGGCAATTGCATGAGCCATATTGTAGTGAAGACTATTCATCGCGGGCCAACAAATTCACATGACCCAGTCAACAATAAATACTGCTCTAGTTAAAACGGCATTAGTCACCGGTGCAGCCAAGCGGCTCGGGCGGCATATTGCGCTTGAACTCGCGCGATCCGGCTGGGACATTATTGTCCATTACGGCCACTCAGAAGCAGAGGCGCGCGAAACCGTCCTGGCTATTGAGGCAATCGGTCGGCGCGCAGTCGCCTTGCAATGCGACCTCGCTGATGAAACTGCAGTCCGCGCGCTCCTACCAGCAGCAACCCTAGCCATGGGTCAGATTTCCTGCGTCGTCAATAGCGCCTCTTTATTTGACTATGATGATGCCCACAGTTTTTCCATGAACAAGCTTGATGCGCATATGCATGCCAATCTGGCGGCGCCTATCCTGCTGGCACAAGCACTGTATGCTGCCACTCCAGCGGATCAACAAGCTGTCATTATCAATTTGCTTGATCAAAAATTGTTTAACTTAAATCCGGATTTTCTCTCCTACACCATCTCAAAAGCAGCATTACAAACAGCGACCGTGATGCTGGCACAATCTCTTGCGCCAAAACTGAGAGTGGTTGGACTCGCTCCCGGGATCACCATGGTATCTGGCGACCAAACACCGGAAGGCTTCGCGCAAGCGCATACAAAAACACCACTAGGCAAAAGCAGTACCCCTGACGATATCGCCCAGGCTGTTTGCTATCTCGCCCAAGCACGCGCCATCACCGGCACCACACTGGTCGTTGATGGCGGCCAGCACCTTATCTCCATGCAGCGTGACGTCATGTTCACGATGCACTAATTTTATTTACTTAATTTAAAAAATCTGACTCCTATGGTTCCATTTCTATCCTACCCCGCCCTCGCACAATGCCGCCGCCTGTTCTTGCGTAATTACGCGGTGATGATCAACATTGGCGTACATGAATTTGAAAAAAAAGGAGAGCAGCGCGTAGTCTTCAACGTTGATCTATTCATACCAGTTGCAGAATCAACACCGCAACATGACCAACTCGAAGAAGTAGTCGACTACGACTTCATCCGCGAAACGATTGCACAGCGTATGGCGAAGGGCCACATTCATCTGCAGGAAACACTGTGTGACGATATCGCTACCGCAATGCTGATGCATCCAAAAGTGCATGCAGTGCGGGTATCAACAGAAAAGCCTGATGTCTATCCTGACTGCGATGCAGTTGGCGTAGAAGTCTTCCGCATCAAGGAAAGCTAAATGAATCAGCTGCTAGAAACCGCTACAGACAGCGCGCCAGGCATGACCGCCAAACAGGCAGAAAAATCTGCCTATGAAAATAACAAACTACACAAACGTCTCTGCCGTCTCGTCGGACAGGCCATTGGTGATTTCAACATGATAGAAGAAGGCGACCGCGTAATGGTCTGCTTGTCTGGCGGCAAAGATAGCTACGCCCTACTGGATATTTTGCTCACCTTGCGTCAACGCGCGCCTATAAATTTCGACATCATTGCAGTCAACCTCGACCAGAAACAGCCAAATTTTCCAGCCCATGTATTGCCTGACTATCTCACAAAACTTGGCGTAGCTTTTCATATAGAAAATCAAGATACCTACAGCATCGTCAAGCGCATCATCCCCGAAGGCAAAACCACATGCTCGCTGTGTTCACGACTAAGACGCGGTATTTTATATCGCGTTGCAGATGAACTAGGTGCCACTAAAATTGCACTCGGCCATCACCGCGACGACATCATGGAAACGTTTTTCTTAAATATGTTTTTTGGCAGCAAACTCAAAAGCATGCCACCCAAATTGCAATCTGATGATGGCAAACATATCGTCATTCGCCCCTTGGCCTTTGTACAAGAAGCTGATACAGAACGCTATGCCGCGCTCAAAGAATTTCCTATAATCCCCTGCGACCTGTGCGGCAGCCAGGAAAATCTGCAGCGTAAACAAATCAAGGCCATGTTGCGCGATTGGGAGAAAAAATTCCCTGGCCGGGTAGACAATATTTTCTCTTCGCTATCCACCGTCGTGCCTACCCATTTAATGGATCGCACACTTTTTGACTTCAGAAGTCTTAAGCCAAATGGCGCGCCGCTGGCCGAAGGTGATATCGCATTTGATGAAGAACCCTGTGCCAACAATACCGCTGGCAACAACAGCACAGAGCAAATCATCACATTACAAAATTAATGCAATATCTTCCGTTGATTGCGCCCAAACAGACGTGATTCAACAAACAAGCTCACTGGAAGCATGCCACCCGCATGCTAAAATTTTGCACCAATCCAATAACTGCCTATGAACGTTGTCATACTCGCCGCCGGCATGGGAAAGCGCATGCAATCAGACCTACCCAAGGTCTTGCACCCGCTGGCTGGCAAACCGCTGCTATCCCATGTGATTGACACAGCCAGAAGCTTATCGCCTCAGCATTGCTGCGTGGTCTATGGTCACGGCGGAGACGCAGTGCCGACCAAGCTTGCGGCAGAAGATTTAAGCTTCGTGCTGCAAGAACCGCAACTCGGCACCGGCCATGCCGTCATGCAGGCCATGCCCATGCTGCAAAATAATCAGCCCACGCTCGTGCTGTATGGCGATGTACCACTGACAACCCTGGCGACCCTGCAAAAACTCACACAAGCAGCAGGCAAAGACAAACTCGCAGTATTAACAGTCGAACTTGATGACCCGACCGGCTATGGACGCATCGTGCGTGAAAATTCCCGTATCGTGCGCATCGTCGAACAAAAAGATGCGAACGACAGCGAGCGTCGCATACGCGAAGTTAACACCGGTATTCTGATCGCGCCCACCACACATTTAAAGCGCTGGCTGGCAAATCTCTCCAACGACAACGCGCAAGGTGAGTACTACCTGACTGACATCATCGCGCGTGCGGTAGAAGATGGCATACCCGTTGAATCAGCACAGCCTGCCTTTGCGTGGGAAACATTAGGCGTCAACAGTAAAGTACAACTAGCCGAACTCGAGCGCATACATCAGCACAACATCGCTCGGCAATTGCTGGAGCAAGGCGTCACGCTATTGGACCCTGCGCGCGTTGATGTACGCGGTGCATTGCATTGCGGGCGCGATGTAGAAATTGATGTTGGCTGCATCTTTGAAGGCACAGTCGAACTGGCAGACGGCGTGAAAATCGGCGCCCACTGCGTAATCAAAAATGCACGCATCGCCAAAGGCGCTGTGATCAAACCCTTCTGTCATATCGAAGAAGCCAGCGTAGGCGCGCAGGCCCAGATCGGCCCTTATGCAAGACTGCGCCCAGGAACCACACTGGCTGAAGATGTCCACATCGGCAATTTCGTCGAAGTCAAAAACAGCCAGCTCGGTGCACACAGTAAAGCCAATCATCTCGCTTATGTGGGTGACGCCACAGTCGGTATGCGTGTAAACATAGGTGCCGGCACCATCACCTGCAACTATGATGGCGCCAACAAACATCGCACCATCATTGAAGACGATGTCTTTATCGGCAGTGATACACAGCTAGTCGCACCCGTCACAGTAGGCAAAGGCGCCACACTGGGCGCAGGCACCACACTGACCAAAGATGCGCCGCCAGACAGCCTGACTGTATCGCGCGCAAAACAAATCAGCATCACTGGCTGGCAACGGCCAGTCAAACAGAAAAAATAGGATCTCTCATGTGCGGCATCGTCGGCGCTGTAGCCCAACGTAACATCATCCCCATACTACTTGAAGGTCTCAAGCGTCTTGAGTATCGCGGCTATGATTCATGCGGCATCGCCGTTCATCAGCAAGGCTTAAAACGATCGCGCAGCGTGGCACGCGTGGCCGAACTGGAAACCCAGATTGCCGATACCGGGCTGACTGGTCACACCGGCATAGCTCACACCCGCTGGGCCACACATGGCGCGCCAGCCACCAACAATGCCCATCCCCATTTTTCAGCCAAAGATGGTGAAAACCGCATTGCACTTGTTCACAACGGCATCATAGAAAATTACGAAGAAATCCGTGCCGAGCTTATCAAGCTGGGTTATCAGTTTGAATCCCAAACCGATACCGAAGCAGTGGCGCATTTAATCAATCATCTGTATGACGGCGATCTGCTTGCCACAGTGCAGCGCGCTGTCAAGCGTCTGCATGGCGCATTTGCTGTAGCCGTTTTTTGCAAAGACGAACCCACCCGCGTCATAGGCGCGCGACGTGGTTGCCCTTTGATTGTTGGTCTGGGCGAGGGCGAAAATTTCTTAGCGTCTGATGCGATGGCACTATCCGGCACCAGCGACCAAATTATTTATCTTGAAGAAGGCGATGTTGCCGACGTACGCTTAGATGCCGTGCATATCACCGACAAAAACGATAAGCCCGTCACCCGCCAGGTACAAACCGTCCATGCTTATTCCGGCGCTATAGATCTGGGCCCGTATCGGCATTACATGCAAAAAGAAATTTTCGAGCAACCGCGCGCCATCAGCGATACCTTAGAAGGCGTATTAGGCTTCACGCCTGAGCTATTCGGCAAAAATGCGGCGGAAGTCTTTAATCAGATTAATGCCATACAAATCCTCGCTTGCGGCACCAGCTACTACTCAGGCATGACAGCCAAATATTGGCTGGAAGCGATTGCAGGCTTACCGACCAATGTCGAGATCGCCAGCGAATACCGCTACCGTCAGCCTGCAGTCAATCTGAATGCTTTAGTTGTCGTAATTTCGCAATCAGGTGAAACAGCCGACACCATGGCGGCTCTTAACTATGCCAAAGAACTCGGCCACAAACATACGCTCGCCATCTGCAATGTCGCCACATCAGCTATGGTGCGCGAAACCGAACTGTCTTATCTGACACGGGCTGGCGTAGAAATCGGCGTGGCCTCCACCAAGGCCTTTACCACGCAGTTAGCCGCACTGTACCTGCTCACACTCACACTAGCGAAATTGCGCGGCCGCCTCAGCGCCGAACAAGAAGCCGCGCACTTAAAACAATTGCGTCATCTGCCAGTAGCATTATCAAGCGTGCTCGCGCTAGAACCGCAAATCATCGCCTGGGCCGATGCGTTTGCCCGCAAAGAAAATGCGCTCTTCCTGGGTCGCGGTCTGCATTATCCAATTGCACTCGAAGGCGCATTGAAACTAAAAGAAATTTCTTACATACACGCCGAAGCCTATCCGGCTGGCGAATTGAAACATGGCCCACTGGCGCTCGTCACAGAAGAAATGCCTGTTGTAACGGTCGCACCCAATGACGCACTGATAGAAAAACTCAAATCCAATATGCAGGAAGTACGCGCACGTGGAGGCCAGCTTTATGTATTTGCCGATGCAGATTCACGCATCACATCTGACGAAGGCCTGCATGTAATCAGACTGCCTGAACATTACGGACTGCTCTCACCCATCTTGCATGTCGTGCCACTGCAGCTGCTCGCCTATCACACCGCCTTAGCACGCGGCACCGATGTCGACAAGCCGCGCAACCTGGCGAAATCAGTCACGGTAGAGTAAATCTCTTTAGACATTGCGCTTGCCAGTTACAAACCCGGCAAGCGCAAAAAACCTAAGCTGGCTGCGTTGCAGCAGCAGCCGGCAGCTTGCCAAGATTGCTGTACACAAAATGAATAATGCCAGCAGCCGAACTTATTGCCAGACCACCCAATGCAGCAGCGCCTATCCATGCTGCTTTGTTGGCAATCGAGTCATCGCCAGCGGTTTTCATGACGACCAATACACCCAATGCCGTTGTTGCTGACATCGTGATTATCGATAAAGTACAACGCCCTTTTATGTTCGGCTCACTGCAGTAAAGATCTACAGGCTGAGAAACATCATCATTTCTATCTGGAGTCTTCGCCTCAACACTCTTGGCTGCAGCACTCTCTGTACCAGAAACACAAACACTCTCAGATGAATCCGAGCTGTCATTTTGATCTGACATCTTGACAACTACTGACCCACTCTCTTCACTCGCTGCGTTGTCCAAATTACCGAGTCTGAATTTACCTAATTCAGTGCGCGTATCGTCTGCTGATTTTTGAATAGGACGATTTAAAAGTTGTGGTTTTTTGACTTTAACTTCCTTGTCGTCCATCTCTGTTCGTCTAGTATCTAGCACATTAAGATTTGTCTGACGCGGAATAGCCACTTTATCCATATTCATACTTTGCTCCCTCCATGATTGTTGAAAAACTTCAACACAAGAGCAAATTTCAAGCCTGCTATTTATTTCAAAACAAAAGAAATTAAATTGATCAACGAACATTTGTTCGATGATCAATTTAGCTTTCACTCTAGATGTGCGCGCCCTTTTTCCCGCGCACAAAAAACTAGCAACTCATACCGCGTCTGCTTTTTTCAACACAAACCCCACACGCGGAAAATGCACATGCACTTTGCCTGCGCGCGCATCGATACGCGCTATCGTATAACGCGTCCGCGTTGCTGACAGTAATATGCCCGCCGTAGGCTCCAGACCAAAACTCTCTGCCGCAATGACCACTTCGCTCCCCAGCGTAATTTCATGTTCGTCCTGAAATATTTCATTGCTAATTAAAGCCGGTTGCGTAGCGCTGGCAACCGCAATCGCCTCCTCAGGACTGCACTTGGTCGAGTTACCATGACCAATCGCGGCCATTCTGTCCATCCAACTCAGCACCTGCGGCGTCGCATTTAAAATATCGGCCATTACCGGCATACGAGTACGCGTAAACCAAAGTGGATGATAAACCGCAAAATCTGCAATACAGGGGGCGTCACCCATTAAGTAAGCTTGCGCATCCAACATATTGGCAATACGCCGCAAATAACTTTTATAAGCGGCAGTCGCATCAGCGGCCGGCATACGCGGTGCATTGTTACGCATAGCCGCACGGTCTTGTGCAAAGATTTTCAGTTGATCAGGATCAGGAAAAATCGACAGCGCACCTTTTGGCTGAAAGTTATACGCCATCGCAGCCTGAAACAACGTCGTATCTGCCCATTGCGCCAACACGCGCGCCAACCCTTTATGCGATGAAGGATACAAAGCAGGCTCAGGAACCAGATTTTCAATCACATCACAAATTAAACTGGTATCGCAATACACATCAGCACCAATTTGCAATACAGGCGTACGCCGATAACCTCCTGTCAGCGCAACCAGATCTAGCTTAGGCATCACCATCGGTATATGCACCGATTGCCAGTTTAATTTTTTTGCACCGAGTATCAACCGAATTTTTTCAGCAAATGGCGAAGTAGGGTAATGATGCAAGATCAAATCGGACATATCGTTTCCTTTTTTATTTACGCAATAAAATCTATACAGCGCATCGAAGCGAGTGCTTCATATCAATCATGTTAACCCGGATAGTAAAACATCTTTTTTAATACCTAATACACCCGCTGATTTTTAGCAGCCCATCATTTACAGTGCGCCTAATCGTCATA